>CALKWS010000250.1 GCA_938004115.1 uncultured Ruaniaceae bacterium | reverse complement strand
CAACCATCCAATCGGCCAGTTAGAGCGCGCGAGCCACCCCCGACGCGCCCCAACCATCCAATCGGCCCATTAGGCCGCGCGAGCCACCCCCCGGCGCGCCCCAACCATCCAATCGGCCAGTTAGAGCGCACGAGGCGCACGCAGCGCGGCCAGCACCGCCTGCGCCCCCAGCCCCTATCCCGGCCGCTCCAGTCGCCGGGCGCCCACCCCGTCGTCGCCGAGCACATCGTCGGGGTTGAGCAAGGCGCACGTGCTCATCGACAAGCACCCGCAACCGATACACCCGGTGAGTTCCTCCTCCAGTCGTTGCAGGGTGCGCCGCCGGCGCTCCAGGATCTGCTTCCACCTGGCCGAGGCCCGCTGCCAGTCCGCACGCGTGGGCGGGGCCTGCACGGGCAGTTCGGCGAGCGCCGAGCGGACGTCGGCCAGCGGGATCCCCAGGTTCCTCGCCGCCGCGACCAGCGTGACGCGCCGGATCATGTGCCGGTGGTAGCGGCGCTGGTTGCCCGGGGTGCGGGTGGAACTGATCAGCCCCATGCGTTCGTAGTAACGCAACGCCGAGACGGCCACACCGGTGCGGCGGCTGACCTCCCCGATCGTCAGCAACTCCGGCCGGACCATCAGTCGGCGTGCACGCCTTCGCGCAGTTGTCGCACCCACTCGCGGGCCGCGTGGAACTTCTCATCGCTGAACCCGGCAGGCACCCGCCCCGGCGCCACGCCGTCGGCCCGCGGATAGGACCCCAGGAAGCGCACCAGCGGGCAGACCTGGTGCAGCCCCACCAGCGCGGCGGCGATCCGTTCGTCCTCGATGTGCCCCTCGGCGTCGATCGAGAAACTGTACCTGCCCAGCGCATCGCCGATCGGGCGGGACTCGATCCGGGACAGGTTCACCCCACGGGCGGCGAACTGCTCGAGCATGGTCAGCAGCGCGCCCGCCTCGTTATCGGGCAGGTGCACCATCAGGGTGGTCTTGTCCGCGCCCGTGCGCCCGGGGATCGGCCCGGGGCGGGCCACCTGCACGAACCGGGTAACCGCGTGCGGGTTGTCCCCGATGCCCGAGGCCAGCACCGGCAGGCCGTACTGGGCGGCGGTCAGCGGCGCGGTGATCGCCGCCTGGAAGTCGGCGGGCTCGTCCCCGGCGAGCAGGGCCCCGGCCGCAGCGGTCGAGGTCGCCGGCACATGGGTCGCCTCCGGCAGGTGACGGCTCAGCCACTGCCGGCACTGTGCCCAGGCGTGGGGGTGGGTGGAGATCCGCTCCACCTGGTCCAGGGTGGTGCCCGGGCGGGCTACCAGCACGAACTGCACCTGCACCACCGTCTCGCCCACCACCACCAGCGGCTGGCCCGAACTGAGCGCATCCAGGGTGGCGCTGACCCCGCCCTCCACCGAGTTCTCGATCGGGACGATGCCGCGATCTACCTGAGCGGTCCGGACCGCCTCGAGCACGGCCGGCACTCCGGAGACGGGCACGAACTCATCGGTCTGCGGGTCGGCGACCTGGAGCAGCGCCGCTTCGGTGAAGGTGCCCGTAGGGCCCAGGTAGGCGTAGCGCATCACGGTCCTCTCGCTTGCTGTGCTGGTGAGGATGCGGTGGATCGGGTGTGAACGTGGGCCGTGGCGGCCCGGTCCTGAGCCTAGCTGCGCATAGGGTTGGGCGTTGATGAGGCGAACCACCCGGCTCCTGCGGCGCGTGGTCATGGTCGCGACGGCGGCGGTGACCGCTGCGGTGCTGACGAACCCCGCGGCCCTGGCCCAGCCGGACCCGGACCCCGGGGCCGACGGCGAACCGGTCACCAGCCCGACCCACCAGCCGGTGGTGTTCATCGGGGCACCGGGCCTGTCCTGGCAGGACATCACCGAGGCGACGCCGAACCTGGCCGCGCTGACCCGGGAAACCGGCGCCTCCCTGATCGTGCGCAGCGTCCGGGCCAGCGCCTGCCCCGCCGACGGCTGGTTGGCGCTGTCCGCCGGGAACCGCGCCGGGGACCTGCCCGGCCCGTGCCGAACCCTGACCGAACCGGGCGACGACGGGAGAGTGCCCGGCTGGGACGACTATCAGCAGTCCGCCGACGAACTCAGTTACCGCGCGCGCCTGGGCACTTTCGCCCGCGCCCTGACCGAGGAGCAGGTGGAGGCGGTGGGCATCGGCCCGGGCGCGGCGATCGCGCTCGCCGACGAAGAAGGCATACCCCTGGCACATCAGCACCGGCAGAACGCCGGCGTGGCCCTGACCACCCAGACCACCACCGCCGCCCGGGAGGCGGACCTGCTGGTGGTGGACGCGGGGACGGTCAGCCCGGTTCCCCGCCCGCACAAGGAGTCCTACACCGACGAGGACGCCCCGCTGCTCAACCCGACCGACGAGGACGCCCACCGCGCCGACCAACTGCGCCTGCTCGACCGGCGGGTCGGTTCGGTCCTCACCGGGCTGCAGGCCGCCGGGACCTCGCCGGTGGTGGTGCTCGCCGGGCTCGCCGATGACGGTTCCCCCGGGCTGCGGGTGCTGGCCGTGACGGGGGACGACGGCGAGGACGGGTTGGGCACCAGCCCCGCCTCCCGGCAACGCGGCTACGTGATGACCACCGACCTGCTCCCCACCCTGCTGACGCTGCTCGGCGCGGACCCGCCGCAGGACGGGGCGGTGATCGGCGCCCCGATGCGGGTGGAACCCACCGACATGACCGCGGCCGAGCGCCAGGAATTCCTCATCGGCCAGGACGTGCACGCCCAGGCGGTGCGGCCGATCACCCCCACCTACTACCTGATCATGGTGATCTTGAACCTGGTGCTGTTCGCGGCCCTGGCAGTGGGTCTGAAGCGCCCGTCCGCCGAGCGGGTCCGCGCGTTCCTCCAGCCCCGGTGGCCCGCCGTGGCGCAACGGTTGACCAACTTCACCGTCAACCGCAGCCGGGTGTTGCGCGGGATGCGGATCGCGGCGTTGGGCATCGCCAGCCTGCCGGTGGCCTCCTTCCTGGCGAACATCGTGCCGTGGTGGCAGGTCACCCCACCGGCCCTGGGCCTGGCGGTCTTCATCGCCCTGTTCGTGGCGGTGATCGTGGCGGTGGCGCTGGCGGGGCCGTGGCGCCGGCACGTTCTGGGGGCGCCCACGGTGGTGGCGGCGGTGACCGCGCTGGTGCTCATCGCCGACATCGCCACCGGCGCGCGGATGCAGGTGGATGCGGTGATGGGGGTCTCCACCCTGGTGGCGGGGCGGATGTACGGGATGAACAACACCGCCTTCACGCTGTTCACCGTCTCCACCCTGATGGTCACCATCACCATCGCCAATCACCTGGTACAGAGGGGCAAGCGCGTCTGGGCCGGTGTGCTGGTCGGGGTGCTCGGGATCGCGGCCGCGGTGTTCGACGGCGCCCCCGGCCTGGGCGCGGACTTCGGCGGCCCGCCGGCGCTGCTGCCGGCCTACGCCATCCTGGCGCTGCTGGCCGCTGGTGTGCGGCTGAGCGTGCTGCGCGTGGCAGTGGTGCTGGGGGTGGCGGCCCTGGCCACCCTGACGTTCGCGTTCGTGGACTGGCTTCGCCCGCCGCAGGACCGCACCCACCTGGGCGCCTTCTTCCAGACGATCCTCGATGGCGGAGCCGGAGAGGTGATCCTGCGCAACCTGCAGGCCAACCTGGGGATCCTGTTCGGTAACACCCCGTTGACGCTGCTGGCGCTGGCGGGGGTGCTGACCGTGGTGTTCGTGTTCGCCCGTCCGATCCGCAGCGCGATCCGCGATCCCGGGCTCTCCGATTCCCTGGCCCGGGGTACGCCGTTGGGGTACATGGGGGAGGCGGCGCCGATGCTGCCCCCGGGCATCACCGCGATCGCCGTCGGCCTGGGGATCGGGATGGCCGTGAACGACTCCGGCGTGGCGATCCTGGCCGTGGGCGTGGCAGTCGGGGTCCCGCTGCTGGTGGCCGCGAGTTGCACGTGGATGCTCGGGTTGTCCCGCCGCCCCGCTGGTACCGCCAGCGGCGCGGACCCGGTGGGCACCGAGCCCCGGGAGGGCTCAGCGGCTCAGGACCGCTCGCCGTCGGGCCGTTCGGAATCCTGACCTTCGGCTGCGGTACGTTCGGCGCCTGCCATTCCCCCGCCGTCGTTCGCCGGTTGCTCCCCTGCAGGTGCGCCGGGCTCTGTCCCTTCGGCCGCGGGAGGGTCGACCGGGTCCGGTGCGGACTGCATCGAGGTGGCGGTGACCACGCCGTGACCGTCGCCGTGCTCACCGTCCACCTCGCGGACCACCTTCTGCTTGTAGTGGCGGAACCGGCGGGCGGCCACCGCCATCGCCACGTCCCGGTACTGCCGGGCACGGTGGATCTGCCCCCGCAGATCGTTGCCGCTGGGCCGGTGGCGCAGGTCGCAGGGCACTTCCACCACCGCGAAGCCCTGCATCAGCACATCGATGCTCATGCCCACCTCCACGCCCCAGCCGCGGGCCAGCGGGGTGGCCGCCTCGAACGCGTCCCGGGTGATGCAGCGCTGCCCGGACAAGGGTTGCTTGGGTGCCCATCCGGTGGCGCGCTGGATCGCTCGCCTGGCCTTGCCGGTCACCAGGCCGCGGCCGCCGGCGCCGGCCTGCGGGGGCAGCACCGCGATCGACATATCGGCCCGGCCGGCCACCACGGGAGGCACCAGCGGTGCCACGTTGATCGCGGTGGAACCCAGGTCGGCGTCGACGAACAGCAGCAGCCGGGCGGGACCGTCCTCCTCATCGCGCATCGCCGCCACCGAGGCGCCGGTTTCCATCGCGGCGGCCTTACCGCGGTTCTGGGAATGGCGCACCACGACGGCGCCGGCGGCGCGGGCGGTGTGCTGGGTGTCGTCCTCGCTGCCGTCGTCCACCACCAGCACCAGGTCCACGAACGGGATGGCGCGCACCGCGCGCACAGTGTCGGCAACCCGCTCGGCCTCGTCCTTGGCCGGGATCACCACGGCGACGCGTTGCCTGCCGCCGGCGCCGGTGAGGCCGGTCTGAGCGGCACCACCGGCTGTGCGGCGCCTGATCACGCGTAGGGGTCGGCGCCCGTCACCTGCTGGTTGCTCCCCGCTCACATGCACCAGCCTAACCAGGCGGGCACAACCACGCACCGACGACCTGCCGGGCAGGCACACACTTCCGCGTGGTCACCGGGCGCAGGTTCGGCTCCTGCGCTCTCTCGGGCACTCGGCGCAGGCTTGCCTCGTACCGGCGCCGGGCGCACGTTCGGCTCCCGCGCACATCCCACTCGCACCCCGCGCCGGCGGCCTTCGCTCTCGCGGGTGCCGGTGTCCGGCTGACCGGGGGGATCAGCGCAGCGTGACCTGCCGGGAGACCAGCGAGGCGCGGGCGCGTCGTTCCTGGGCGTCCAGTTCCCCGTCCTGGGCCAGTGCCCCGGCCAACCGCTCCTCGAACGCCGGCAGCAGACCGGTGAGTTCGTCCGCCTCACTGCCGCGGACCAGTTCCCAGACCGGGATCACCAGGCCACAGGACCGGAACGTGCCGATCAGCCGGGTGCCCTCCTCCAGGGCGGACTCCCCGCGGGCGTGCAACCGCGCCAGCGCGTCGAGGAGTTCCTCCTCCGGCTCCGGGCGCGACCAGCGCAGGTATTCCCGCCCGCTCATCCGGCACCAGTAGGCGCCCTCGGCGTCGTCCACCTTCACCGTCGGCACGATGGAGTCGGCCAGTTCCTCCAGCGCGTGGCGCACCTCCTCGGTGACCTCGTCCTCCGGGTCCAGCGCATAGTCGAAGGTGTCGTGCACGGTGACCTCGAAGTCCACGGAGGTGTCCAGCACGTCCTGCAGCCGGGGCCCTTCCCCGGTCAGGTCCACGTGCGCCAGGGTGGTGCCCGGTTCGGTCTCCAGCGCCGCGAGCAGGGCGGTTGCCACGTCCCGGCTCGGATCGGGCGTGTTCGAGGGGGTCTGCAGCGCGACCAGGATCTGTCCGTCACTGCGGTGCATCGCCGCCAGCAACCCGGGCAGGAGCGTGACCACGGTGATGTCCCGTGCCCCGTGCTCCTCGGTGGTGCGGGCGGTGGCGGTGGCCGCGGGGACCACCTCGCGCAGGGCCACCCAGTCCACCTCACCGGGCAGTCCCTCGAAGGCCCGCAACGGGCCACTCACCTGCCCTTCCTGGAAAGCCTTCTGCGCGGCCTTGCGGGCGGCTCGCCGCGCTGCGACCTTCGGGTTGACGTCCTTGGACCGTCCTTTGGAGCGTTTCGCCATAGCACCACACCCTAGAGGTCGGGCCGCCCGTGCACGTACCACGACCCGGCAGCGACCGTCTGGCCGTGGACGGCATCGAGGCCGGCGCGTGGCCAGCCGAACGTGCCGCGCGGGAACCAGCCGAACATGCCGGGCGGGAACCAGCCGAACCTGCCGGGGGGCGGTTAGTCGACCGATCTCGACGAACTTGCCGAACGATCACCCCCTCGAC
>CALKWS010000249.1 GCA_938004115.1 uncultured Ruaniaceae bacterium | reverse complement strand
GTCAGGACAGCACGTCCTTGGTGCTGAAGCGGCCATAGGCCAACGCGCCGAACACGACGATGTAACCGGCCTGGAGCAGGGCGTTGGCGGCGAAGGAGTCCCACATGATCGGTTGGCGCAGCAGATCGGCCAACCCCAGCCAGTGCTCGCTGAACAGCCAGGGGTGCAGCCAGGAGATCTGATCCAGCGCCCCGAGCACCTGCGCCACGATGGCCAGCACCGCGGTGGCGGCCATCGCCCCCACCGGCACCACGGTCAGGGTGGAGATGAACACGCCCACGGCCGCCAGCCCCAGCAGTGACACGGTCACGTACCCGGCCACCAGCAGCGTGCGGCCGAGCGCCTCCCACGCGCCGATCGTGTCCCCGGACAGCAGGGTCACCGAACCGGTGGGGAACAGCACCGCGCCGATGACCGATCCGGCCACGACGATGCTCAGGGTGGCAGCCAGGCAGAACCCGGCGGCGCTCGCGAACTTCGCCGCCAGGAGCCGGCCGCGGCCGGCCGGTGCCACCAGTAGGTACCGCAACGTGCCGGTGCCGGCCTCCCCGGCGATGGTGTCGCCGGCGGCCACCGCCACGGTCAGGGGCAGGAACAACGGGATCGTCACCACCAGTGCGGTGATGGACACGAACAGGCCGTTCTGGGTGACCCGGTCCAGGAACGGTGGTCCCTCGCCGGGCCCCGGCGGCTCGCTGGCGAGGCTGACCACCACCGCGATGAGCACCGGGATCGCCGCCAGCGCCGCGAGCATCGCCCAGGTACGGCGGCGCCGGAACAGCAGCGCGAACTCCGAGCCGAGCAACCGCAGGGCTCCGGCCCCGCGGGCGGGGGCCGCCGTGATCGGTGGCTCGGCCGTGTCACTGGTCAACGTCGAACCCCTCTCCGGTCAGGGCCACGAACCGGTCCTCCAGGGTGTCCTGCTGCACCTCGAACCCCCGCAGTCGCACCCCGGCCCGCACCAGCGCGGCCGCCACGTCCTCCGGCGGGGGAGGATCGGCGTCGGGCAACTCGGCCCGCAGGATGGTGACGCCGTTACGCCCGGCGGCAGCGCCGTCGTCGGCCATCACCTGCAGCCCGAACCGGCGCAGTTCGCTGCGCGCGGCCTGCTCATCAGGGGTGAGCACCCGGATACGTGAGCGGCCCAGGCCCCGCAGGTCCGCCAGGCTGCCCTGGGCCACCAGCCGGCCGCGGTGCATCACCCCGACATGGGTGCAGATCTGCTCGATCTCCGACAGCAGGTGGCTGGCCACCACCACGGTGGCACCGTCCTCGGCCAGGGACCGGATGAGGTGACGGACCTCCCGGGTGCCCTGGGGGTCCAGGCCGTTGGTCGGTTCGTCCAGCACCAGCAGGTCCCGCGGCATCAGCAAGGCGCCGGCGATGCCCAGCCGTTGCTTCATGCCCAGGGAGTAGGCCCGTACCCGTTTGGCGCCCGCGTGCCCCAGCCCCACCCGGTCCAGGGCGGCGTCCACCCGCTGGTCCCGGGTGCGGGTCGGAGCGTGCGGATTGGCCGCGTCCAGGCGCAGCAGGTTCGCCCGCCCGGACAGGAACGGGTACGCGGCCGGACCCTCGATGAGGGCGCCGACCCGGGGCAGCACCTGCCGGAGCGCGCCGGGGATCTCCTGGCCGAGCACGTGCACGGTACCGGCGCTGGCGGTGGCAAGGCCGAGGATGATCCGGATCGTGGTGGTCTTGCCCGAACCGTTCGGGCCGAGGAACCCGTACACGCTGCCCCTGGGTACCGTCAGGTCGAGGTCGGCCACGGCGAGTTGGCGCCCGAAGCGCTTGGACAGGCCGCGGCTGTGGACGGCGGAGTCGTTCACTGCCCGGCGAGGGAGACCAGGTGGTCCGGGGTGACCGCTCCGGCCAGGACCCGGCCGTCGTCGGTGAGTAGTACCGAGACCAGGGCGGTGGTCAGGATGCGTCCGCCGTCCACCGGTTCGGTCATCCGGTGCAGCATCTGCTCGGTGCCCGGGTCCACCTCGGGAACCACTACGACGCTGGTCCACGCCTCACCGAGCACGTCCAGGTCCGGGGCATCCGGGTCCCCGCTGGGCCACTGGAGGGTCTCCTCCTCGACCGTGGCTCCCGCCGGCGGGGTGAAGTCGAACAGGGAAGGGTCGGGGGCGGTGAAGTCGATGTCGGTGTAGGCGGCGTGGAACGCCGGTTCGGTGCGTCCCTCGGCCATCACGGTGAGTGCCAGGGGGAACCCGGTCTCCCCGTCCACGGCGATGCTGACGGACTCGATCAGGCTCTCGGGGGCCTGCGGTTGCAGGTCCAGGGCGTAGGCGTCGCGGCCGGCGACCTGGGCGGTGGCACCGGCGCTCACCTCGGTGCTGGGTTCCAGCGCCTCGATCACGGCGGTGGCCATCTCATCGGGGCTGGGCGGGGTGCCGGGGTGGTCGCCCCGTTCGGGATGGTCGGGCAGCAGCAGGTGGGTGGCCTCATTGGTGCGGGAGTCATACAGCCACACGTCCTGACCGGACAGGGTCACGTTGCGCTCGTTCATCCCGTCCAGGTGCTGGAAGCGCACCTGATCCGGGCCGCCGACGTAGAGGCGCCCGGTGTGCTGTCCGGTGAGCATCTCCAGGATCGCCAGGGAGTCCGGGGGAGCGCCGGGGGCATCACCAGCGGACTCGTCGGTTCCGGTCTCGGTGTCCTCCAGGTCCGGGCCGCCAGGTCCCAGGTCGATGTCCGCCGGCAGCGGCAGGCCGAGGTCGGCGCTGGTTTCGAACGTGCCGGAGAAGGACTCGACGTTGTGCTCGGCGAGCATCGTGAGCACCTCGTGCGGAGAGCGTTCCGGGAGGTCCGCAGCGCCCGCCTGGGAGGTGAGCGCCACCGCCCCGCCGATCAGCACGACGGCGGTTCCGGCGGGTAGCCAGCGGCGTGATGGGCGGGCCATGAGCGACTCCTCACTACTGCTAGGTATGACGGTACGCCTGGGGTGGGGGTTGTGCTAGTGCCGGTAGGCACGGATTCGCGCGGCTTCGAGGGGCCCGCGACGGTCCGGGATGAGGCTCGTGCCGGCGCTGTCGAACATCGGAGGGGCCGTCGCCGGCACCTACTGGTGGGCTTCGAGCGCGGCGCGGGCGTTCTCGAGCTCCCGTTCGGCCGCACTGACGCGCTCGGTGGCGGCCGCCTGGCTGCTGGCCCTCTCATCGAGGTCGGCGCGTGCCTCACGCTCCTGGTTCTGTGCGCGCTTGAGTTCGGCGCGCAGGTCGGCCACCTCGGTGGCAAGACGCTGGAGGCGCTCCTCGGCGCGCTGGACTTCCCCGTCTGCCTTCGCCTGTTCGCGGGTCGCTCGCTGCAGTTCTTGCTCGGCGGCTCGAACGCGCTTTTCCGCCTCCCGGCGTTCCCGGCGCGCCCCCAACTCATCGGTGCGCTTCGGTGCCCTCGAAGACGGGCGGTCGCCGCCCGCGAGGAGTTCGGTCAGGGGATAATCGCCGGTGGGCTGGAGTTCGCGGACCAGACGCCCCGAAGCGACTGCTGCGGCGGCATCGGGGTGGAAGAACCCGGCCGTCAGGGTCTGCTGTACCGCTTCCAGGGTCGCGTCGGTGACTCGTTCACCCCGCGCGACCGCCAACTCGGCCGCCTCCCTCGCCAGCTTGTTCGTCAGTGGGCCTGCGAACCTGATTGGGAGGTAGTGGTCCG
>CALKWS010000248.1 GCA_938004115.1 uncultured Ruaniaceae bacterium | reverse complement strand
TCAGGCCTCCACCACCACCGGCACCAGCATCGGGCGGCGGCGCAACCGGCGGGAGGCCCACCGGCCGACCACCCGGCGGATCACCTGCTGGAGCTGGTGGGTGTCGATGTTGCCGCCACCGGCGGCTTCGTTGAGCGCCTCGGTGATCTCCGGGATGATCTCCGCGAGCCGCTCGTCGTCCTCGGCCAGCCCGCGCGCCTGCAGGTGCGGCCCGGCGACCACCTTCCCGGTGGCCGAGTCCACGGCTGCGAAGATCGAGATGAAGCCCTCCTCGGCAAGGATGCGCCGGTCCTTCAGTTCGGCGTCGGTGATCTCCCCCACGGAGGAGCCGTCGACGTAGACGTAACCGCACGGCACGGCACCGGCGATCGCGGCCTTGCCGTCCTTGAGGTCCACCACGACCCCGTCCTCGGCGAGCACCACCCGTTCCGGGGGCACCCCGGTGGAGACCGCCAGGGCACCGTTGGCCACCAGGTGGCGGATCTCCCCGTGCACGGGCATCACGTTCTTGGGGCGCACGATGTTGTAGCAGTACAGCAACTCCCCGGCCGAGGCGTGCCCGGAGACGTGTACCCGCGCGTTGCCCTGGTGCACCACCTTGGCACCGAGCCGGATCAGGCCGTTGATCACCCGGAACACCGCGGTCTCGTTCCCGGGGATCAGGGAGGAGGCCAGCACCACGGTGTCCCCGGGGCCCACCGAGACACGGTGGTCCTGGTTGGCGATCCGGGACAGCACCGCCATCGGCTCGCCCTGGGAGCCGGTGGACATCAGCACCACCCGGTCATCGGGCAGATCGTCGACCTGTTTCTGGTCGATATACACCCCCGGCGGCACCTGCAGGTACCCCAGTTCCTCGGCGATGCGCATATTGCGCACCATCGACCGGCCCACCAGGGCGACCCGCCGGCCGTGGGCATGGGCGGCGTCGAGCACCTGCTGCACCCGGTGCACGTGGGAGGCGAAGGAGGCGACCACCAGCCGGCCCTCGGCGCTCGCGAAGACGCTGTCGAGGACCTGCCCGATCTCGCGTTCGGCGACGGTGAACCCCGGCACCTCGGCGTTGGTGGAGTCGGTCATGAACAGGTCTACCCCCTGCTCCCCCAGGCGGGCGAAGGCGCGCAGGTCGGTGATCCGGCCGTCGAGGGGGAGCTGGTCCATCTTGAAGTCGCCGGTGTGCAGCACGGTGCCGGCCGGGGTGTGCACGGCCACGGCGAGGGAGTCGGGGATGGAGTGGTTGACGGCGACGAACTCGCAGTCGAAATGGCCCACCTGGTAGTGCTGGCCCTCCTGCACCTGCTGGGTGACCGGTTTGATCCGGTGCTCGCTGAGCTTGGCCTCCAGGAACGCCAGGGTCAGTTTCGAACCGACCAGCGGGATGTCCCGGCGCATCCGCAGCAGGTAGGGCACGGCGCCGATGTGGTCCTCGTGACCGTGAGTGAGCACGATCGCCTCGATGTCCTCGAGCCGATCGGCGATGTACTCGAAGTCCGGCAGGATCAGGTCCACCCCGGGTTGGTGGTCCTCGGGGAACAGCACCCCGCAGTCGATGATGAGCAGGCGGCCGTCGTACTCCAGCACGGCCATGTTGCGGCCCACCTCCCCCAGGCCGCCGAGCGGCACGATCCGCAGGGCACCGTCGGCAAGGGGCGGGGGTGGGCTGAGTTCGGGGTGGTGGTGGCTCATCAGCGGCTTTCCTCCAGAAGTCCGTGCAGGCGTAGGGCGGTGCGCAGGTCGGCCATCTCCGCGTCGTTGGCGGTCACCAGCGGGGACCGGACCGCCGGGCTGGGTAGGTGACCCTGCAGGTAGAGCGCGGCCTTGGACATCACCGCGCCCTGCCCCCCGCCCATGATCGCCTCGCAGATCGGCGCCAGTTCGGCCGAGAGGTCCCGGGCGCGGAACAGGTCGCCGTCGTCGATCGCCTGCACCATCTGCGCGTAGCGGCCGGCGACGACGTGTCCCACCACGGAGACGACGCCGGAGGCTCCGTGGGTGAGCCAGGCCAGGTTCAGCGCGTCGTCACCGGAGTAGAACTCCAGCCCCGTGCGGCGCATCCGGTCGAAGCCGGCGGGGACGTCTCCGGTGGCGTCCTTCACCGCCCGGATGCGGGGGTGTTCGGCGAGCCGGTCGAGGATCTCATCACCGATCGCCACGCCGGTGCGTCCGGGGATGTCGTACAGCATCGCGGGCAGGTTCACCGAGTCCACGATGGAGCGGATGTGCCGGTACACCCCCTCCTGGGAGGGCCGGTTGTAGTACGGGGAGACCACCAGCACGCCGTGGGCGCCGTTGCGTTCGGCGGCTCGGGCGATGCGCACGGCGTGGGCGGTGTCGTTGGACCCCGCACCGGCGATGATCATCACCTGCGAGCCCACCTCGTCGACGACGGCGGCGACCAGGTCGTCCTTCTCCGGTTGGTGGGTGGTGGGCGATTCACCGGTGGTGCCGTTGAGCACCAGGGCATCGCAGCCGGAGGCCACCAGGTGGCGGGCCAGGACGCGGGCGGCGGGGACGTCGATGCTGCCGTCGGGGTGCATCGGGGTCACCATCGCGACCGACACTGACCCGAAGGTGCGCGACGGTGTCCGGCGGGGGTTCTCAGCCATGCCTAGACGGTACCGCGCCCGGGTACCGGCGGACAGGCGCCACCCTCCACACGGCAGGGGTGTGATGTCCCGCACCGGGAGGTGCTCAGGGCCGCTTGGACGAGGGCGCAGGTTGGACGGCCCGACCGGTGCGGCCAGAGTCCCTGCACACCCAAGCACGCGCAGGTGCCCGGCCGCCCTGCTGAGCACTGCGGACGGCCTCGGCGTTAGGCTGGCGGCGATGACTGCACACACCCACGGCCCCACCGCCGATGTCTCGGTTCGCCCCGCCGTTGCCGAGGACGCTGAGCACCTGGGCCGGATCCAGGTGGAGTCATGGCGCGCCCGACACGCCGACCAACTGCCCGCCCAGGCTCTGGAGGCGCTGGATGCCGGGCAGTTCGCTGCCGCATGGCGCGAGGCCATCACCGACCCGCCCTCGCCCAAGCACCGTGTGCTGACCGCCACCGCCGGCCCGCACGTGGTGGGCTTCGCGGCCCTGGCCCCGGGGCTCGAAGGAGACCCCACCGGGGAGGTCGTGGAGCTGGCGGTGGCCACCGATCATCTGCGGGAGGGCCACGGCTCGCGGCTGCTCGCGGCCTGTACCGATGTGCTCATCGGCAGCGGCGCGTCCCAGGCCCGGATCTGGCTGGTGGAGGGCGACGAGGTGCGCGAGGCGTTCCTGTCCCAGGCGGGTTTCGGACCGATCGGCGTGCGCCGGGTGCTGCGCGTCGGCGGCGTCGAGGTCAACGAGCACGCCTGGGCCACCCAACTCTAGAGGCACCGGCTTCTCGGCCCTGACCGCTTGGCCCTGACCGCTGGACCCTGACCCGGCCTCGACCCGGGTCCGCGCGCTCAGCGTCCCAGGTCACGTTCCAGCACCGGCGCCAGCCGGAACGGGATCAACTCCCCCATCGCCAGCCAGGTCTCGGTGCGGATCACGCCGTCGCACGCCAGCACCAGTTTGTTCACCCGGTAGAGGTCCTCACCGTCGGTGCACACGCACCGCACCAGGATGTCTCCCTGCCCGGACAGCCCGTGCGCCTGGACCACCTCGGGAATCTCACGCAACTGGTCCACCACGTGCTCCAGCCGCGGCTGGTCCACCTGGGTGTTCATGAACGCCGTCAGCGGGTAACCCAGCGAGGCGGCGTGCAAGCGCCGGTCGAAGCCCTGCAACGCCGGTCCGGCCTCGAGTGCCTGCAAGCGGGCCTGCACGGTGTTGCGGCTCAGGCCCAGTTCGGCGGCCACCCCCACGATCGTGGACCGCGGATTGGCGGTCATCGCCAGCAGGATCCGCCGGTCGGTATCGTCCACAGTGCGCATAGTGCCCAACTATAACCAGGCAGATCCGGACCAACTTGTGCAGGATGCTCAGTTCATCAACGACTCGTTGCTCCTTATGCGTGGCGGGGGTACCGTCGAGAAAGGCCTCACCCAGGCCGTTGCAGGTGCTCACAAGGCACCGTGGACACGGAGGTTCAACCACATGTCGACGACGATGTCACCCCCCGATCCATCCCTGGTGGAGGGACTGGACGAACCGTTGCAGGCTCTCGACCCCGACGGCGTCCGGCACGAGCACGAACTGCTCGATCCGCACCTGACCGACGTCGATGAGACCGTCCTGACGGACCTGTTCATCGACATGTCGATCGTGCGGCGGATCGATGAGGAGGCCGTGGCGCTGCAACGCCAGGGCGAACTCGGGCTCTGGCCACCGCTGCTGGGCCAGGAGGCCGCCCAGATCGGCATGGTCCGGGTGCTGGACGATCAGGACTTCCTGTTCACCTCCTACCGCGAGCACGCGCTCGCGTGGTGCCGCGGGGTGCGCGCGGAGGAGATGCTCAGCGTCTGGCGGGGCACCACCTACTCCGGGTGGGACCCCTTCGAACGGCACATGGCCACCCCGCAGATCATCATCGGGGCCCAGACGCTGCACGCCGCCGGGTACGCGATGGCCACCAGGTTCGCCGGCGGGGGCGAGATCGCCGTGGCCTGCTTCGGCGATGGCGCGATGAGCCAGGGCGACACGAACGAGGCGATGGTCTTCGCCGCGGCGTTCGGTGCGCCGGTGCTGTTCTTCTGCCAGAACAACCAGTACGCGATCTCCGAACCGGTCTCGGTGCAGACCCCGGTACCGATCGCGCTGCGTCCCACCGGCTTCGGCATCCCCGCCCTGCGCGTGGACGGCAACGACGTGCTCGCGGTGCGCGCCGCCACCAAGATCGCCGCCGCCCACTTACGCGCGGGCAAGGGTCCGATGTTCATCGAGGCCGTCACCTACCGGATGGGGCCGCACACCACCAGCGATGACCCCAAGCGCTACCGCGACGAGGCCGAGGTGGAGCACTGGGCGGGCCGCTGCCCGCTGGTGCGGCTGGGTAAGCACCTGGAGGGCATCGGCGCCCCGATGGACTCCATCCGCGCCGAGGCCAAGATCCGCGCGGACGAGGTTGCCCGGTCACTACGGGCGGCGATCACCACGATGGCCCCACCGCCGCCGCAGGCGCTGTTCGACCACGTCTACACCACCGAGGACGCCGGCCTGCAGGCCCAGCGCAGGCAGTGGGAGCAGTTCGAGGCCTCCCTGGAACCGGAGGCGTCATGAGCACGATGACGATGACCGCCGCACTGAACGCGGCCCTGCGCGATGAGTTGTCCGCCGATGAGTCGGTGGTGCTGATCGGTGAGGACATCGGCACCCTGGGCGGGGTGTTCCGGGTCACCGACGCCCTGCAGGCAGATTTCGGACCGCAGCGGGTGATCGACGCCCCCCTGGCCGAGGCCGGGATCATCGGTACCGCGGTGGGGATGGCCTACCGCGGGCTGCGGCCGGTGTGCGAGATCCAGTTCGACGGGTTCGTCTATCCCGGGTTCGACCAGCTGGTCGCCCAGGTCGCCAAACTGCACTACCGCACCCGCGGGCGGGTGCGTATGCCGCTGACCGTGCGCATCCCCTACGGCGGTGGCATCGGCGCGGTGGAGCACCACTCCGAGTCCCCCGAGGCCTACTTCGCCCATACCGCCGGGTTGCGCGTGGTCACCGCCGCCAGCCCGCAGGAGGCCTACCAGACCCTGCGGGCGGCGATCGCCAGCGACGATCCGGTGATCTTCTTCGAACCCAAGGGCAAGTACTGGACCAAGGGTGAGGTGGACCGGGCGGCCACGGCGGACCTGACCACCGCGGCCACGGTGCTGAAGGGCACCGACGCGACCCTGGTGGCCTACGGCCCGATGGTCGCCACCGCCCTGGACGCGGCCATCGCCGCCTCCGATGAGGGCATCAGCCTGGAGGTGATCGACCTGCGCTCCATCTCCCCGATCGACCGGCACACGGTGGCCAGCAGTGTGCGCCGGACCGGCCGGCTGATCGTCACCCACGAGGCCGCGGGCACCGCATCGGTGGCCAGTGAGGTGATCACCGGCGTGATCGAGGACTGCTTCGAGCACCTCGAGGCCGCACCCGAGCGCGTCACCGGGTACGACACCCCCTACCCACCGGCGGCCCTGGAAGAGGTGTTCCTCCCGGACCTCGATCGGATCCTGGACGCCGTGGACCGCACCCTGGGCCGGCGCAACTCCCGCAGTCACGCCCCCACCGAGGTGGAGGTCTCAGCATGAGAGTCACATTCGCGCTGCCCGACCTGGGCGAGGGCCTGACCGAGTCCGACATCGTCGCGTGGCGCGTCGCCGTGGGCGAGGAGGTGGAACTGAACCAGATCCTCGCCGAGGTGGAGACCGCCAAGGCCGTGGTGGAACTGCCCAGCCCGCACGCCGGACGGATCGCTGCGTTGCACGCCGAGCCCGGTGACACCGTGCAGGTGGGTGCGCCGCTGATCGAGTTCGAGGTGGCGGCCGACGGCGACGGTACAGGTGACGACGACGGCGGCGGCGAGGGTGCGGCGCCGGCGGACGACGGCGGTACGCACCCGGGTGCCGGCGGCACCACGAGCAACGGCATCGTGGATCCGGCCTCCTCCGGCGTCGCAGAAGCAGCGAGCGCACACGGCGACCCGGGTGCCGCGGGCGCGCCGGGCGGGGCGGAACCGGCCCGGCAGGAGGCGGAGCCGGCCCGGAGCGGCTCGGCCGACGAACGCCAGTCGGTGCTGGTGGGCTACGGGCCCAAGGTCACCGGCTCGGCACGTCCCACGCGCCGGGCGCGCCGGTTCGAGGTACTCCCCTATCGCCGCGGGGAGTCACAGGACGGGGATGGGGCAGGTGCCGCCGCGCCGGCGACCACACCGCGGGCGATGCCCCCGGTGCGGGCGCTGGCGCGGCAGGCCGGGGTGGACCTGCGCCACGTCCGGGGGTCCGGCCCGGACGGGCTGATCCTGCGCACCGACGTCCAGGCGGCCATGGACGGCCGCGCGGAAGCGGACACCGCCACCTCCACGGCCACCGCTGCTCACGCGCGCCCGGAAAGTGCACCGGAGGGCACCCAGCGGGAGACGGAGAAGACCAACGGCCGGGCCCGGCTGATCCCGGTGACCGGGCTGCGCAAGCACACCGCCCAGGCGATGCGCGAGTCGGCGTTCACCGCCCCGCATGCCGCCGTGCAGTCCACGATCGACGTCACCGCCACCCTGGACCTGCTGCGCCGGGCGCGCGAGCAGGACCGGGAGCGTGCGCCGTCGTTCCTCTCCCTGGTGTGCCGGGCCATCGTGCTCGCGGTCCGGCACACCCCGACGGCGAACTCCCACTTCGACGCCGATGCGGGTCAGATCGAGGTGTTCGATCACATCAACCTGGGGATCGCCGTGGCCACCGACCGCGGACTGGTGGTGGCCGGGGTGGACGAGGCGGACAGGCTCACCGCCGGTGAACTCACCGAACGGATAGCCGCACAGGCCGCCCGCGCCCGGGAGGGGTCGTTGACGCTACCGGAACTGACCTCCTCCACCCTGACGGTCACGAACGTGGGCGTCTTCGACGTGGACAGCGGCGTGCCGATCCTCAACCCCGGGGAGAGCGTGATCGTGGCGGTGGGCTCGATCCGCCGCCGGCCCTGGGAGTTCGAGGGCGCCGTGGCGCTGCGGGACGTAGTCACCCTTACCGTATCCTTCGACCACCGGGTGCTGGACGGTGCGGAGGCATCGACGTTCCTCTCCGACGTCACCGCGGTACTGTCCGACCCGGCGACGGCGTTGATGAGGTAGGCGGTGGATGTACTGAGCACGGCGGTGGAGCCGCACGTGGCGGGCGAGCGTGCCCGGGCGATGGGGGCCTTGGTGGCCGAGTTGCGCGAGCATATGGCCCGGGCCGCCCAGGGCGGGTCGGAGCGGGCCCGGCGGCGGCACGTGGAGCGGGGCAAGCTGCTGCCGCGGGAGCGGATCGAGCGGCTGCTGGATCCGGGCAGCCCGTTCCTGGAGCTGTCCCCGTTGGCGGCCCATGGGATGTATGAGGGGCAGGCGCCGGCGGCGGGGATCATCACCGGGATCGGGATGGTCGCGGGCCGGCAGGTGATGGTGGTGGCCAATGATGCGACCGTCAAGGGCGGCACGTATTTCCCGATGACGGTGAAGAAGCATCTGCGGGCTCAGCAGATCGCCTTACAGAACCGCCTTCCCTGTGTGTATCTGGTGGATTCGGGTGGTGCGTACCTGCCGATGCAGGATGAGGTGTTCCCGGACCGGGAGCACTTCGGGCGGATCTTCTTCAACCAGGCGCGGATGAGCGCGGCGGGGATCGGGCAGATCGCGGCGGTGCTGGGCTCCTCGACCGCCGGTGGGGCCTATGTGCCGGCGATGAGCGATCAGACGGTGATCGTGGACGGGCAGGGCACGATCTTCCTGGGCGGGCCGCCGTTGGTGAAGGCGGCCACCGGGGAGCAGGTCAGTGCCGAGGAGCTGGGCGGCGGGCGGTTGCACACCGAGGTCTCCGGGGTGGCGGACCACCTGGCGCAGGATGATGAGCACGCGCTGGCGATCGTGCGTGACATCGTGGCCACGCTGCCGCGGCCCGAGCCGGTGTGGGAGCGGGTGGCGGCGCGCGAGCCCGTGGTGGACCCGCAGTCGATCGACGGGGTGGTACCGGCGGACCTGACCACGCCCTATGACGTGCGGGAGGTGATCGCCCACCTGGTGGACGGCAGTGAGTTCGCCGAGTTCAAACCCTCCTACGGGTCCACGCTGGTGACCGGGTTCGCCCGGATCGATGGCCACCAGGTGGGGATCGTGGCCAATAACGGGATCCTGTTCAGTGAGTCGGCGCTGAAGGGCGCCCACTTCATCCAGGTGTGCGACCAGCGCGGGATCCCGTTGGTGTTCCTGCAGAACATCTCCGGGTTCATGGTGGGCGCGGAATACGAACGGGGCGGGATCGCCAAGCACGGGGCGAAGATGGTCACCGCGGTCTCCTGCGCCCGGGTGCCGAAGTTGACGGTGGTGATCGGCGGTTCCTTCGGTGCGGGGACCTACTCGATGTGCGGGCGGGCCTATGACCCCAGGTTCCTGTGGTTGTGGCCCAACGCGCGGGTGTCGGTGATGGGCGGGGCGCAGGCCGCCTCGGTGCTGGCCACGGTGAAACGGGACCAGATCGAGGCCGCCGGGGGCACCTGGACAGAGGAGGAGGCGGCGGCGTTCCGGGCGCCGATCGAGGCCCAGTACGAGCAGCAGGGCAACCCGTACTACGCCACCGCCCGGTTGTGGGACGACGGGGTGATCGAACCGGCCCAGACCCGCACGGTGCTGGCCCTGGCGCTGGATGTGGTCAGCCGTACCCCGCTGGACGAACCGCGCTTCGGCGTGTTCCGGATGTGAGGGGTGTGGTGAGCGAAACGTTCGACGTGGTGCTGGTGGCCAACCGCGGTGAGATCGCCGTGCGGGTCATGGCCACCCTGGAGGAGATGGGCATCGGCGCGGTGGCGGTGTTCACCGACGAGGACGCCGATGCGGCGCACGTGAGGGCCGCCGGGCGGGCGGTGCGGATCGGCAGTTACCTGGACGGGGAGCAGATCGTTGCGGCCGCGATCAGCACCGGGGCGCAGGCGATCCATCCGGGGTACGGGTTCCTGGCGGAGAACGCCGACTTCGCCCGGCGGTGCGCGGTGGGAGGGATCACGTTCATCGGCCCGCCGGCCGGGGCGATCGAGACGATGGGTGACAAGATCGCCGCCCGCGCCGCGGTCACCGCCCGGGGTGTGGCCACCGTGCCCGGGATCGCCGAGGCCGGCCTGGACGATGCCGCGCTGATCGCCGGGGCGCAGCAGGTGGGCTTCCCGGTGCTGATCAAACCCGCGGCCGGAGGCGGGGGTAAGGGCATGCACCGGGTGGATGAGCCCGGGCAACTGCCCGCGGCGCTGGCCCGGGCGCGGCGCGAGGCCGCCGGGGCCTTCGGCGACGACACCTTGTTCCTGGAGCGTTTCGTGGCCTCCCCCCGGCACATCGAGGTGCAGATCCTGGCCGACGCCCACGGCGGCGTCATCCATCTGGGTGAGCGGGAGTGCTCCCTGCAGCGCCGGCACCAGAAGGTGGTGGAGGAGGCCCCCTCCCCGCTGCTGACCCCGGCGCAGCGAGAGGCCTACGGGCAGGCGGCGATCCAGACCGCCCGTGCCGTGGGGTACGTGGGGGCCGGCACGGTGGAGTTCATCGTCTCCGCCGACCGGCCCGATGAGCCCTACTTCATGGAGATGAACACCCGACTGCAGGTGGAACACCCGGTCACCGAGATGGTCACCGGGGTGGACCTGGTGGCCGAGCAGATCCATATCGCCGCCGGGGCGCCGCTACGGCTGACCCAACAGCAGGTGCACCTGAGCGGTCACGCAGTGGAGGCACGGGTATACGCCGAGGACCCCGCCGCCGGGTTCCTGCCCACCGGCGGGCAGGTGCTGCAGGCCCACCTTCCCGCCCGGCAGCCGGGTGTGCGGGTGGACCACGCGGTGGTCCCGGGCATGCGCATCGGGAGCGCCTACGACCCGATGATCGCCAAGGTGGTGGCCCACGGCCCCACGCGCACCGCCGCGCTGGGCCTGCTGGACCGGGCCCTGGAACGCACCAGCATCCTGGGCGTGGGCACCAACATCGCCTTCCTGCGGGCCCTGCTGGCCCAGGAGCACGTGCGCGCCGGGGAGGTGGACACCGGCCTCATCGAACGCCACGCCCCGGACCTGGTCGACCACCGGCCCACCGCGGCCGACTACGCCATCGCGGGGCTGGTGCAGTGGGAGCAGTGGCACCGGCGGGCCCGCGGCAGCCTGTGGCACACCCCCTCCGGATGGCGACTGGGCGGCCAGGCCCCGTTCGTGGTCCGCTTCACCACCGCCGATGGCGCCGCCCCGGACGACCACGTGGTCACGGTGTCCCTGACCGGCACACCCGCCGACGCCGTCGCCGAGGTGGACGGCACGCGCATCCCGGTGGCACTCGCCGACGACGCCGTGCTGGTGCAGGGCCAGCGCCGCCCGCTGTGGTGGCACACCGACGGCCAGGACGTGTGGATCAACCACGGCCGCGGCGACCAGGTCCTGCACCGGTACGCACCGAGGCACGCTGCCCACACCGCCGGGGCAGCGCCCACCCTGGACTCCCCCATGCCCGGCACCGTGGTGGCCGTCCTGGCGCCCGACGGCAGCCACGTGCAGCCCGGCGCCCCGGTGGTGGCCGTGGAAGCGATGAAGATGGAACACCTGCTGCGCGCCCCGGCCGCCGGCACCGTGCGCGTGCACGTGCAGATTGGCCAGACCGTGGCACGCGGGCAGCAACTGGCGCTGGTCGAACCCGGCGACACCGCGGACACCGACACCCCGGATCCCGAACCGGCCGCCGAGGCCGCCGGGCCGGACACCGGCGCCCCCGGGCCGGACACCGACACGTCGGAACCGCTGGGCACCGATGCGGCACCAGCACCGACGACACAAGCACGAGCAACGCCAGCACGCGCAGACGGCACAGCGACCCCGAGCCGCGCAGGCAGTGGGGCAGTGGAGGCACATCATGACTGACCAGCCAGCCGGCCCACCGCCCCGGATCACCCAGCGGGGCCTGTACGCCGGGGAGTTGCAGGTGGGGGCGGTGTACGAGCACCGCCCCGGACGCACGGTGACCGAGGCGGACAACACGCTGTTCTCCACCATGACGATGAATCCCCAGGCGTTGCACCTGGACGCGGCCTTCAGCGCGAACACCGAGTTCGGCCAGCGGCTGGTCAACTCGATGTTCACCCTGGCCACCCTCATCGGCGCCTCGGTCTCCCACCTGACCCAGGGCACCCTCGTGGCCAACCTCGGCTTCACCGAGGTGACCTTCCCCCACCCGCTGTTCCACGGCGACACCCTGTACTCCGAGACCCAGGTCACCGCCATCCGCCCCTCCAGGTCCCGCCCCGGCCAGGCGATCGTCACCTTCGCCCACACCGGCCGCAACCAGCACGGCGAGATCGTGGCCCGCGCCGTGCGCACCGCGCTGATGTACCAGGAGGCACCGTGACCAGCGGGCGCCACCACCAGCACACCGGCGACAACACCGGCGACAACACCGGCGACGCCGACCCCTACGCTCGGGATCCCTCCACCCGGGATCGGTCCACCCACGATCCGTTCACCCCGGATCCCTTCACGCTGGGGCCGGCGATCCTGTTCTGCCCCGGGGACCGACCGGACCGGTTCACCAAGGCGGCCGAACGCGCCGACGCCGTCATCCTCGACCTGGAGGACGCCGTGGCCCCCGAGGCCAAACACACCGCCCGGGCGGCGGTCGCCGGTGCCGACCTGGACCCGGCCCGCACCATCGTGCGCCTCAACGCCCGCGGCTCAACGGACTTCGACGCCGACCTGGCCGCCCTGCAGCACACCGGCGTGCGCTACGTCATGCTGCCCAAGGCCGAACACCCCGACGACGTCTCCGCCGTCCGCGCCGCCCTGCCGGCAGTCTCCGTCGTCGCCCTGTGCGAAACCGCCCGCGGCGTGCTGGCCGCCCAGGCCCTGGCCGCCCACCCCGGTGTGGTGGGGTTGATGTGGGGCGCCGAGGACCTGGTCGCCTCCCTGGGCGGCACCTCCAGCAGGGGCCCCGACGGCCGTTACCGGGACGTGGCCCGACACGCCCGCTCCACCGTGCTGCTGGCCGCCCGCGCCCACCACAAGGCCGCGATCGACGCCATCCACACCGACATCACCGACTCCCCCGGCCAACGCGCCGAGGCCCTGGACGCCGCCGCGAGCGGCTTCACCGCCACCGCCTGCATCCACCCCAACCAGGTGGCCGCGATCCGCGCGGCCTACACCCCTCCCGCCGAGGAGATCGCCTGGGCCCGCCGCGTGCTCGCCGCGGCCGACCAGGCCGGCACCGGCGTGTTCCAGTTCGAGGGCGCCATGGTCGACGAACCCATCCTGCGCCACGCCAGGCTATTGATCAGCCGCATCTGACCTCGGGTGCCGAACACCTCACGTGCGGAGCCGGTCAGCGCGGTGGCCACTGCGCGGCCGCATCCCGTGCTGCGCGGTTCGCCACGCGGGTGATCCGTACGGCCAGCACAGCGATGATCGCGATCGCGCCGAGGAAGATCCCGAGGACGACGGCGTCGTCGGGCGCGCCTGCTGCGGCGAGGGTGAGCGCCAGCACCGCTGCCGAGGCTGCGTAGATCACGGCGGCCATGGTGCGTAGCCACGGCACCGCTGCACGGTGCCCGGCCTCCCAGGCTCGGTCCGAGACGAGAGTCGCACGCGTCTTGATACCCACGGAGTGGTTGCGGGCGAGGTTGCCGCCGCGTGCCGCCGCAGCCACGAATTGCGCCGCGAGGGCCACCGGGAGCAGGCCGAGCACGACGAACGGCGCGGGACTCATCGCTACGAACCCTCCTGGTGTCGGTGCCTCACAGGTCGAGGTAGCCGTCCAGCCCCACGGTCAGGCCGGGATGCGCTGCGACGTTCCGGATTCCGAGCAGCACCCCGGGCATGAAGGAGGACCGGTCGAAGGAGTCGGTGCGGATGGTCAGTTGCTCCCCGGGGTTGCCGAAGAGGATCTCCTCGTGGGCCACCAGGCCCCGCAGCCGCACGGCGTGCACGTGCACGCCGTCCACCACCGCACCGCGGGCGCCCGGGAGGCTGGAGGTGGTGGCGTCGGGTGCCGGCGCCAGACCGGCCTCGGCGCGTGCGGCAGCGATCTGCTGCGCGGTGTGCACAGCGGTGCCCGAGGGTGCGTCGACCTTGTCCGGGTGGTGCAACTCGACCACCTCGGCGGATTCGAAGTAGCGCGCGGCCTGGGCGGCGAAGCGCATCGCCAGCACTGCCGAGAGTGCGAAGTTCGGGGCGATCAGCACGCCGACGTCCGGGCGGGACTCCAGTTGCCGGCGTACCCTGCCGAGCGATTCCTCGGTCCAGCCGGTGGTGCCCACCACCACGTGCACGCCCTGGTCGATCAGGGTGTGCACGTTCTGCTCGGTGGCGTCGGGCACCGTGAAGTCCACGGCGACATCGGTGTGCTCGGCGGTGATCTGGCCCAGGTCGTCCCCGGCGTCCAGGCGGTGCACCAGGTCCAGGCCGTCCGCCTCCTCCACGGCCTCGCACACGGTTGCGCCCATGCGCCCGGCCGCGCCGATCACTGCCACGGAGATCGTCTCACTCATGACCGTCACTGTACTGACCCGTGCCGCGCTCGTGCGCCACGGGGTCACGGCCCGGTGAGGTCGATCCAGTAGCGACGCACCGGTACGGTGCCGGGACCTGCGCTGCGAACATCCTCCAGGACGCCACCGCACTTGGCGATACCCTCGCCGATGCCTCATTGCCCTGGTCGCACACCAGTAGGGCACGGTCCGGTCCGTCCTGGCGCAGCACGTCCAGGGAGTGGGAGAGGATGGCGGTGGCCAGCCCGCGCCCACGGTAGGCGGGGCGCACTGCGTAGCCGATGTGGCCGCCGAAGTTCAGCAGGTCCTCGGTGAGCTCGTGCCGGATCGAGGTACGTCCCACCACGGTGTCCCCGAGCAGTGCCAGCAGGAAGGTGGCGCGCACCCGGCCCGGTGGCAGGTTGACGCCGCGGCGCTCCTCCTCGATCTGTTGCAGCACGTGCGCCCAGTCCCGGTCCACGTCCCAGATGAACGGGAAGTTCTCCGCGGCCAGTTCCTCCGCGGCCGCGCGAACCTGCGATTCGTCCTGTGGCTCAGGAGGCCGCAGCGTCAACTCCTCCGCCGGCGTCGTCATGGTCGCCGAGGGTAATCCGCCCACGCGCCGTGAGCGAGCGGGCACCGCCTCTGCGGTGCCGGGCCGGGTCGACGATGCGGTGCGGTGCTGGGTCCGCTCAGGTGCGGACCCCGCGAAGACGCGCCAGGCCAGGCCCTGCGACGTCGTCGGTGAACGGCCCCACCACCACCAGGTGCCGGGGCTCGGCCAGCAGATCGGCAGCCAGATCGCGCACCTGCCCGGCCGTGACGGAACCGACCTTGGCCAGCGTGTCGTCGATCAGGTGCAGTTCCCCCAGGGAGATCTCCGCCCGGCCCAGGCGCGACATCCGGGACCCGGAGTCCTCCAGGCCGAGCACCATGCCCCCGCTGAGTTGTCCGATCCCGCGGCGCAGTTCCTCCTCGGTGATGCCGTCGGTGGCGATGGCCTCCCACTCGGCTTGCAGCAGTTCGGTGACCTGCTCAACCTTGCTCGGCGCACACCCGGCGTACAGGCCGAAGGCGCCGGTCTCGGTGTACCCCTGGGCGAAGGAGTAGGTGGAGTAGGCCAGGCCGCGCTTCTCCCGGATCTCCTGGAACAACCGGGAACTCATCGACCCGCCCAGCACCGCGTTCAGCACCGCCAGGACGTACCTGCGCTCATCGCCCGCGGCGGGACCGGGCCCGCCCAGGATGACGTTGGCCTGTTCGGTGCTGCGCCGCACCGTGGTCGCCGAACCGGTCGAGGGGATGTGCCTGGTGTCCCCGGCGTGCCGGCGCGGGGCCGGCGCCACGCCGTCCGCCGTCGTCCACCCGCCGGCCCGGACGGCCGCCAGCACCTGCCGGCAGACCTCGTCGTGGTCCACCGACCCGGCGGCGGTGACCACCAGGCCCTCGGGGGTGTAGGTGCGCCGGTAGTGCTCCACCATCGCGTGGTGGGGCACGCTCCGGATCGATTCCGGGGTGCCGCCGATCGGCCGGCCCAGCGGGTGCCGGCCGAACACCGCCGCGGCGAACGTCTCGTGGGCCACGTCGAGGGGGTCGTCCTCGTTCATGGCCAGTTCCTCCAGGATCACCCCGCGTTCGTTCTCGAACTCCCGCTCGTCCAGCGTGGCGGAGGTGACCATGTCCAGGATGACGTCGGTGGCCATCGGCAGGTCCGCGTCCAGCACCCGCGCGTAGTAGCAGGTGTACTCCTTGGCGGTGGCGGCGTTCGCCTCACCGCCGACGGCGTCGAACGCCGCGGAGATGTCCAGCGCCGAGCGCCGAGCGGTGCCCTTGAACAGCAGGTGTTCGAGGAAGTGGGTGGAACCCTGATGCTCGGCCTGCTCGTCCCGGGAGCCGACCGCCACCCATGCGCCCAGGGCCGCCGAGCGCTGCCCGGGCACCGATTCGGTCAGTACCCGGATACCACCTGGAAGCACCGAGCGGCGCACCACGGCACCGGCGTCACCGTGCAGGTGAACCTCGGTACCGGGTGCGCCGCTGGGCGCGAGAACCAGTTCGGGCAATGCTCAGCCCTGGTCGGAGGCGCCGGCGTCCGGGCCGTCCTCGTCCTCCTCGACCACGGCGTGCAGGGAGAGTTTGCCGCGCGGGTCGATCTCGGCCAGTTCGACCTGGATCTTCTGCCCCACGCCCAGCACGTCCTCCACCGAGTCGATGCGCTTGCCGCCCACGAGGCGGCGCACCTGGGAGATGTGCAGCAACCCGTCCTTGCCCGGGGTCAGGGAGACGAACGCACCGAAGGAGGTGATCTTCACCACCGTCCCGATGAACCGCTCGCCCACCTCGGGCATCTGCGGGTTGGCGATCGCGTTGATCGCCTGCCGGGCGGCCTCGGCCGAGGGCCCGTCGACGGCGCCGATGAACACCGTGCCGTCGTCCTCGATGCTGATCTCGGCGCCGGTGTCCTCCTGGATCTGGTTGATCATCTTGCCCTTGGGCCCGATCACCTCACCGATCTTGTCCACCGGGACGTTCACGGTGATGATCCGCGGTGCGGTGGGTGCCATCTCATCCGGGGTGTCGATGGCCTCGGCCATCACGTCCAGGATGTGCAGCCGGGCCTGGCGGGCCTGGGTCAGCGCACCGGAGAGCACCGAGGCCGGGATACCGTCCAACTTGGTGTCCAGCTGGATCGCGGTGATGAACTCCCTGGTGCCGGCGACCTTGAAGTCCATGTCACCGAAGGCGTCCTCGGCGCCGAGGATGTCGGTCAGCGCCGCGTACCGGACCTCGGACCCATCGGCTGTGTCGACCACGTCGGACACCAGGCCCATGGCGATGCCCGCGACCGGGGCGCGCAGCGGCACACCGGCGTTCAGCAACGACAGGGTGGAGGCACACACCGACCCCATCGAGGTGGACCCGTTGGAGCTGAGGGCCTCCGAGACCTGCCGGATCGCGTACGGGAACTCCTCCCGGCTGGGCAGCACGGGCACGATCGCCCGCTCGGCCAGGGCACCGTGGCCCACCTCGCGCCGCTTGGGGCTGCCCACCCGCCCGGTCTCACCGGTGGAGTACGGCGGGAAGTTGTAGTTGTGCATGTACCGCTTGCGGGTGGCCGGGGACAGGGTGTCCAGCTGCTGCTCCATCTTGAGCATGTTCAGCGTGGTCACGCCCATGATCTGGGTCTCCCCGCGCTCGAACAGCGCCGACCCGTGCACCCGCGGCACCACCTCCACCTCGGCGGACAGGGTGCGGATGTCCTCCAGACCGCGTCCGTCGATGCGGAACCCGTCGGTGAGGATGCGCCGGCGGATGATGGTCTTGGTCAGTTCGCGGAAGGCGGCGCCCAACTCCTTCTCGCGGCCCTCGAAGTCGGCCTGCAGGGCGGCCACCGTCTCGTCGCGCACCTCATCGATGCGGCTCTCCCGGTCGGCCTTGCCGGCGATCGACAGGGCCTCCTCCAGCGCCTCGGTGGCCTTGTTGCGCACCGCCTCCAACGCGTCGTCGGCGAAGTCGGGGAACAGCGGGAATTCCTGGGTCTCCTTCGCCGCACGCTCGGCGAGGGCCTTCTGCGCCCGGGCGAGCTGGCCGATGAACGGCTTGGCGGCGTCCAGTCCCTGCGCCACCACGTCCTCGGTGGGGGCGGTGGCGCCGGAGTCCTTGATCAGGCCCCAGGCGTTGTCGGTGGCCTCGGCCTCGATCATGGCGATCGCCACGTCCTCGTTGCCGTCGGCGTCGGTGACCAGCCGGCCGGCCACCACCATCGCGAACACGGCCTGCTCCAGTTCGGAGTACCGCGGGAAGGCGACCCACTGATCGCCGATGAGCGCGATCCGCACCGCACCGACCGGACCGGAGAACGGCAGGCCGGACAACTGGGTGGACAGCGACGCGGCATTGATCGCCAGCACGTCGTAGGTGTCGTCGGGGTGGATCGCGAGCACGGTCTCCACGATCTGCACCTCGTTGCGCAGCCCCTTGACGAACAGCGGGCGCAGCGGGCGGTCGATGAGCCGGCAGGCGAGGATCGCCTCGGTCGAGGGGCGGCCCTCGCGACGGAAGAACGAACCGGGGATCTTGCCCGCGGCGTACTGACGCTCTTCGACGTCCACGGTGAGCGGGAAGAAGTCGAAGTGCTCCTTGGGGTGCCGCCCGGCGGTGGTGGTGGACAGCACCATGGTGTCCTCGTCCAGGTAGGCGGCTACCGAGCCGCCGGCCTGCTTGGCCAACCGGCCGGTCTCGAACCGGACGGTGCGGGTGCCACGCGAGCCGTTGTCGATGACGACTTCTTCGAATTGAATCTCGGGACCCTCCATGGGTTCCCTCCTTCGGGTGTAGCCCGGGACCCGGCGGCCATCGATCGAGGCCCACGGAGTCTGCTCCGGAGGCCACTACCGAGGACCATCGAGGACCCGGTGGGTCAATCAGGTCTATTCAGTTGTGTGCACACACCGAACCGGTCCGGACCACACGTGTCCGGACCGGTTCGAGGTGCTATCGGCGCAGGCCGAGACGTTCGATCAGGGAGCGGTACCGCTCGATGTCGGTCTGCTGCAGGTAGTTCAGCAGCCGGCGGCGCTGACCCACCAGCAGCAGCAGTCCCCGACGGGAGTGGTGGTCGTGCTTGTGCTCCTTGAAGTGTTCGGTCAGATCCGCGATCCGGCGCGAGAGCAGCGCCACCTGGACCTCCGGGGATCCGGTGTCGCCCTCGTGCGTGGCGAAATCGGAAATGATCTGCTTCTTGACAGCGGCATCGAGGGCCACAGGCGTCTCCTTCTAGGGGTCGTTGCGCGGAGCTCGGGGCAGGTTCACCCGGGCATGGGGCAACCGCGGCCGATCTGACGGCAGCGTCCAGAGTACCACCCGCCGTCTGCCCCCAGGTATCGGCGGGCCGGTGATCCCCGCCACCGCCCCGGCTCAGGGCCCCAGGGTACGCAGTTGCTCCGGCGTCGGGTCTGCCGGTTCGGGTACGCCGAGCCGTGCGGCGGCGTCGCGCACGTCCTGGTGCATCTGCCGCACCAGGGCGTCGACGTCGTCGAACCGGATCGTGGGGCGCAGCAGGTGGGTGAACTCCAGCACGACCTCCTCGTGATAGAGGTCCAGGTCCCAGCGGCCCAGCACGTGGGCCTCCACCTGCCGCACCAGTCCGTCGAACGTGGGGTTGGTACCGACCGAGATGGCCGCCGGCAGGCGGTGTTCCTCCGGGGCGCCCGGGCGGCGCACCAGCCAGCCGGCGTAGACGCCGTCCGCCGGGACCGCCCCGGTGGCGTCGGTGTTCAGGTTGGCGGTCGGGAAGCCCAGGTCACGGCCGCGGGCGTGACCGCGCACCACCTCACCGCGCATCCGGTGGGGCCGGCCCAGCACCTCCGCGGCGGCCTCCACGTTGCCCGCCCCGAGCAACTCCCGCACCCAGGTGGAGGACCACCGGCGCTGCCCGGGATCGGCGGCATCGTGCACCAGTTGCACCTCGAACCCGTACCGGCGTCCCAACTCGGCCATGGTGGTGCGGTCGCCGGTGTTGTCACGACCGAATCGCACATCGGCGCCGACGACGACGGTGCGTACCTTGAGCGCTTCCGCCAGGTAGCGCCGCACGAACGTCTCGGGATCCTGCTGGGCGAACTCCAGGGTGTACTCCACCACGAGGGTGGCATCCAGGCCCTGGCGGGCGAGCAGGTCCAGTTTGTCCCGCAGCCCGGTGAGCAGCTCCGGGGCGCTCTGGGGGCGGTGCACGTGGGCCGGGTGGGGGTGGAAGGTCAGGGCCACGGCGAGGGCACCCTTCGCGCGGGCGGTGGTGACCGTCTGGTGCAGCACCGCCGCGTGGCCGCGGTGCACGCCGTCGAAGTTGCCGATCGTCACCACTGTGCCCCGCAGGTTCGCGGGTATGGCGTCGATCCCGTCCCAGCGCTGCACCTTGCCTCCTTCTGCGGTCCGTTGGCGAACCAATGCGAGGCTAGCCTGCCATCCCGAGTGCCCGTGCGTGAACCTCGTCCGGTTGTGCCGCGGCACACCATCATCGGCCGCCGGGGGCCACCTGACCGGAGTAGGCGCTGCGGTGCACCTCGTCCCCGGCGCTCAGGCCCAGGCGGTGCCACCAGGCGTGGAGTTCGTCGCTGCCGTGGTCGCGGGCGAGCTCGGTGTACTTCTCCAGGGAGTGCGCCCCGCCCACCCAGGTGCCGCGCACGGTGATGGCGTCGTCCGGGGCACCGCCGGCGTAGGTGACCGGGTCCAGCCGGTTGCGCAGGCTGATGACGTCGATGTGCTCGGGCACGTCGAACTGTCCTCCCCCGGCGCCGGCGCCGACCACCGAGTGGATGTTGTAGCGGGCCAGGACGTAGGGATCGGCGGCCATGTCGAGTTGGGTCTTGGCGCTCTGCGAATGGCCCACCAGCACCACGGGTGTATCGGGGTCCACGCCGTGGGCCCGCAGCGCCTGCAGCATCGCCACCCGGTTGGCGTTGTCCCGGCCCATCGCGCTGGCCACCGCCGCACTGGCGTCGTTCGTGCTCGTCCCCGGGCTCAGCGACCAGTCCTGGGTGCCGGCGGCGTAGACGAAGGCGGTGCTGGCTCCATCGGCGCCCGTGACCGTCTCCACGATCACCCCGCCGGGGATCTGGTAGGCCTCCTGCAGCCGCGTCATCATCTCCGCCACGTCCCGGGGCCCGGACGCCGGTTGGGTGCTGGGTACCTCGGTGATGAACGTGCGCGCGGCCCGCGCGTCAGCCGCGTCGGTGATCGCGTCCAGCGCCCGGGGCCCGCCGATCGCTCCCACCGCCGCTCCGATCGGGCCGAGGGCCTGGAATCCGGCCCAGCCGCCGAGCAGGGCCGAACGCAGCCGGGCCCATCGGGATTCGCGATCCTGTGCCTGTTCCCGCTGCGCCCCGGTGGCCGGCTCCTCGCGGATCGCCGCGGACACCGCGCCGGGTACGTCACTGCTCACCCGCTCCTGTTCCTCGGCCTCGCGGGCCACCTGGGCGGCCGCCGCCTCCAGCGCGCTGATCACCTGGGTGAACGCCGGGACGTGCTGCTGGTGCCAGTCGGCGCGCACCCTGGTGGCGTCCGGGCCACGCCAGTCGAGCCCCTCCAGGGCCTGGGTGAGCACCGCCCGGGTGGACTGCAGTGCGGCGCTCGCCCCGCTGCACCCGGCGGAGAAGTCCCGGAGTGCCTGGACATCGGCGCCGTGGCTCACCGGGGCTCCGTCCGTGCCGCTTCCGCCGGTGGCGGGCGTGGTGCTCATCGGGGCATCACCGCCCGGATCGCCGCCCGAAGGCTCCGGGTCAGGCCGGCGTCATCGCCTGCTGCGTCGCCATCACCTGCTGCGCCCTCTTTGCCTGCTCCGTCGTCCTCGAAGGCACCGTCAAGGACGGTGACGACCCGCTCCCTGGGTGTGGCCGTGGCAT
>CALKWS010000247.1 GCA_938004115.1 uncultured Ruaniaceae bacterium | reverse complement strand
TTGTTCACGCATGGCACTGTAGTGGCCGGCACCGTCCGCCATCGCCACCTGCCGGGAGGAACCGGAACCTTCCGGGGCGGGTCGGGCCAGGCTCCACCGAGACGGTGTGGGCACCCCGCGCCACAATGGGTCTCGTGAACCGCTCCGCACCATCCCAGCCCGACGCGCGCGCCGCGGTTCCGGACACGTTCAGCCCGGCCACCCGGTCCTGGTTCGCTTCGGCGTTCCGCGCGCCGACCCCGGCACAAGCACAGGCGTGGCGGGCGATGGCCTCGGGTGATCACGCCCTGGTCGTGGCGCCCACCGGGTCCGGTAAGACCCTGGCCGCGTTCCTGTCCGCGTTGGACTCCCTCCTCACCGGTCCGGACCCGGACGAGCCCGTGCAGCGGTGCCGGGTGGTGTACGTCTCCCCGCTGAAGGCACTGGCCGCGGACGTGGAACGCAACCTGCGCTCACCGCTGGTGGGCATCACCCGGGCGGCCACGTCGTTGGGCACGCCGGTCCGGGACGTGCGGGTGGGTGTGCGCACCGGCGACACCCCCGCCGCGGAGCGCCGGGCGTTCGGGCACACCCCTCCGGACATCCTCATCACCACACCGGAGTCGTTGTTCCTGGTCCTCACCTCGGCAGCCCGGGAAGGTCTGCGCGGTGTGCGGCAGGTGATCGTGGACGAGGTCCACGCGCTGGCCGGGAACAAGCGCGGGGCTCACCTGGCGCTGTCCCTGGAGCGTCTGGATGCGCTGACCGCGGAGCCGGTGCAGCGGGTGGGGCTGTCCGCCACCGTCCGCCCCGCCGAGGCGGTGGCGCAGTACCTGGCCGGAAGCCGTGGCGAGGACGACGGCGGACGACCGGTGCAGGTGGTGGCCCCGCCGATCACCAAGCACGTGGACATCGACGTGGTCCTGCCGGTCCCGGACCTCACCGATATCGCGGGCACGCCGGTGCCGCCGGCGGCTGCGGGGTCCAGGCAGGATGGCGTGACCCGGGACGATCCGGGCCCGGGTGATGGCCACGCCGGCGAGTTCCGCGATGAACACCGGCTGGGCGACGCGGACCGGCTCGGCGATGAGGAGTTGGACCTGACCGGTGCCGCGGCGGGCCGGCTACCGGAGACCACACCGCACACCGGCGCCTCGATCTGGCCGCACCTGACCGAACGCCTCACCGACCTGATCACCGCTCACCGTGCCACCATCGTGTTCACCAATTCCCGCCGCGGGGCCGAACGCCTGACGGCGCAGATCAACGAGTGCCATGCCGGCCGGCTGGGGCTGCTCACCGCCGATCCCGGTGCCGCCCAGCCGGCGCAGGTCCCGGGCCAGTCCGGTGCGTCGGTGGACGTCCCGGCCGAGGGGATCATCGCCCGCGCCCACCACGGGTCGATGAGCCGGGAGGAGCGCACCAGCATCGAGTCGGCCCTGAAGTCGGGCCGGCTGCCGGCGGTGGTGGCAACGAGTTCGCTGGAACTGGGCATCGACATGGGGGCGGTGGACCTGGTGGTGCAGGTCGGGGCACCGCCGTCGGTCGCCTCCACGCTGCAGCGGATCGGCCGCGCCGGGCACCAGGTGGGCGAGGTCTCCCGCGGGGTCGTGCTGCCCGCCCACCGGGGCGACCTGCTGGCCGCGGCCGCCACCGCGGCACGTGCCCGGGCGGGCCGGATCGAACAGGTGCGCATCCCCGCCAATCCGCTGGATGTGCTGGCCCAGCAGATCGTGGCCGCCACCGCGATGGAGGACTGGGACGTCGAGGATCTGCTCGCCCTGGTCCGGCGCGCGGCACCGTTCAGCACACTGCCCGAGAGCATCTGGCACGCGGTGCTGGACATGCTCTCCGGCCGTTACCCCAGTGAGGACTTCGCCGAACTCCGCCCCAGGCTGGTGTGGGACCGCCACGCCGGACTGCTCACCGCCCGGCCCGGGGCGCTCCGGTTGGCGGTCACCTCCGGGGGCACGATCCCGGACCGGGGGATGTACGGCGTCTACCTGGTGGGCGCCCAGGACCCGCGCCGCGGTGGGAAGCGGGTGGGCGAACTCGACGAGGAGATGGTGTTCGAGTCCCGGGTGGGCGACACCTTCACCCTGGGTTCCAGCACCTGGCGGATCGAGGACATCACCCCCGACCGGGTGCTGGTCTCCCCCGCACCCGGGCTGCCCGGCAGGTTGCCGTTCTGGAAGGGCGATGCTCCCCCTCGCCCCGCCGAACTCGGCCGGGCGTTCGGGGCGATGGTCCGCGAGTTCCTCGCCGATGCCGGCTCCGATCACCGCGCCGGTCCGCCCCACGCCGCAGTGGGCGGGGACGGGGACGTAGACACCGCCGGGGACCAGGTACCGCTGGTGCAGGGGCTGGATCCCTGGGCCCGGCAGAACCTGATGACGTACCTGCGCGAGCAGGAGCGAGCCACCGGCGAGGTGCCCACCGACCAGACGCTGGTGGTCGAGCAGTTCCGCGATGAACTGGGCGACTGGCGCGTGGCGATCCACTCCCCCTACGGCGCCGCGGTGCACGCCCCCTGGGCCCTGGTGCTCGCCACCCGGCTGCGCGAACGGTTCGGGCTGGACGCCCAGGTGATGCACGCCGACGACGGGATCGTGCTGCGACTGCCCGACACCTCCTGGCAGGAGGGAACCGAACCGGGTGGGCTGGAGTTGGACGATCTGCTCCTGGACCCCGAGGACGCCCGCGCGCTGGTGGTCGCCTCACTGGCGTCCTCGGCGCACTTCGCCGCCCGCTTCCGCGAGGCCGCCGCCCGGTCCCTGCTGCTGCCGCGACGGCGCCCGGATCGGCGCCAGCCGTTGTGGCAACAGCGCCAGCGCAGCGCCCAACTGCTGTCCGTGGCCGGGCAGTACGCCGATTTCCCGGTGGTGCTGGAAGCGGTGCGGGAGTGCCTGCAGGACGACTTCGACATCGAGGCGCTGATGGAGTTGATGCGGTCGGTCCACCAGCGCCGGGTGCGTATCGTGCAGGTCCGCACGAACACCCCGTCCCCGTTCGCCCAGTCGCTGGTGTTCGGTTACATCGCCCAGTTCCTGTACGACGGCGATGCACCGCTGGCTGAGCGGCGGGCCGCCGCACTCTCCCTGGACGCCCGGCTGCTGGGCGAGCTGCTGGGCGAGGGCACCGAGGTCGCCGACCTGCTGAACCCCGAGGCGGTGGTCTCGGTGGAGGAGCAGGTCGGGTTACGCACCGAGGCAGCCCGCGCCCGCGACGCCGAGGGACTGGTCGACCTCATCCGCCGCCTCGGGCCGATCACCGAGGAGGAGTTACGGCACCGCAGCACTGATCCAGGGGCGGTCGCCGCGTGGTTGGCGGACCTGCAGGGAGCGCGCCGGGTGATCGAGGTCCGCGTCGCGGCCCGGGACCAATGGGCGGTGGCCGAGGACGCGGGCCGGTTACGCGACGGGTTGGGGGTTGCGCTACCCCCGGGGTTGCCGGAGGAGTTCACCGAGCCCGCGCCGCACGGCCTGGAGGAACTGGTGCGCCGCCATGCCCGCACGCACGGCCCGTTCCGCGCCGGTGAGGTGGCCGCCAGGTTCGGCCTCGGCATCGGGGCACTCACCCCCGTGCTCCACGCTCTCGTCGAGCGCGGCATGCTCACCAGCGGTGCCCTGCGGCCGGCGCAGGCCCACACCGAGGCGAGTGCGGCGCTCCCCGGGCCGGACTACTGCGATGCGGATGTGCTGCGCCGGATCCGTCGTCGTTCGCTCGCGGCCCTGCGTGCGGAGGTCGAACCCGTTCCTGCTCCGGCGTTGGGGGTGTTCGGCCCGCGCTGGCATCAGGTCGGCCGCCTGCGCGGGGTGGACGGGGTGCTGAGCGTGGTCGAGCAACTGGCCGGCACACCGATAGCCGCCTCCGCGTGGGAGTCGCTGGTGCTGCCGGCGAGGGTGACCAACTACTCCCCGGCCCTCCTGGACGAGTTGACCGGTTCCGGTGAGGTGGTCTGGGTGGGTGCCGGGGCGGGGCCGGGCACGGACGGGCTGGTGACGTTGCTGCCTGCCGACGCCGTCGCCGAACTCGCACCGGAGCCGCAGGAGCAGGCGGTCAGCACCCCCCTGCACCAGGCGGTCCTACGGGAACTGGCTGGAGGGGGACTGTTCTTCCGGGACCTGCTCACCGCGGTTCGCCGCGGGCCGGACGCCGGCGGGTCACCCTCCGACCACCTGGGTGACTCATCTGCGGCGCACGCCGGATCCCCCGAACACCCCGCATCCTCGGGGCAGCGCGATGACTCGCCCTCGGCGCACAGTGCATCGCCGAAGCAGACCTCACCCCCGGCACACCGCGCTGAGCCGGGCGCGGACCAGGTCCTGGAGGCGATCTGGGACCTGGTGTGGGCCGGGTACGTCACCAACGACTCCCTGGCTCCGCTCCGGGTGTACCTGGCCGGCAGGCCGCGGCCGGGCACCGCGGTCGCATCCGCTGCCCGGGCCCGCCCGCGCTCGCTGCGCACGGCGCTGCGCACCCGGTCGCTACGGGCCACCGGGGCATCGGCCCCGGTGCCGCCCACCGCCACCGGGCGCTGGTCACTGGTCGGTGAGCGGGCCGGCAGCCAGGAGCGCGCGATCGCGAAGGTGTTGTCGCTGGTGGACCGCGACGGCATCCTCACCCGCGGTGGCGTGGAGGGGGTGCCGGGCGGTTTCGCGACCGCCTACCGGATCCTGGCCCGCGCCGAGGAGAACGGCCAGGTGCGGCGCGGCTACTTCGTGGAGGGCCTCGGGGCGGCCCAGTTCGCCCTGCCCGAATGCATCGAACGGCTCCGGACCGATGCGACCGTGCTGGAACGTCCCGCGCACGAGGCGATCATGCTCGCGGCGACCGACCCCGCCAACCCCTACGGCGCGGCACTGCCCTGGCCGCAGACCACCGGGGCGACGTCCACCGGGCACCGGCCCGGCCGCAAGGTGGGCGCGAGCGTGGTGCTGGTCGACGGCTCCTTGGTGCTGTACCTGGAGCGTGGCGCACGGACGTTGCTGTCGTTCACCGACGTCGAGGCGCCCCTGCTGGCGGCCACCGGGGAACTGGCGGCCCGAACCCGTGCCGGTGCGCTTGGCCGGTTCACCCTGCAACGCACCGACGGCGCCGAGGCGCTGGGCGAACGCAGCCCGTTGGTGTCCGCGCTGCGGCAGGCCGGCTTCATCGCCACCCCGCGCGGCCTACGACTACGGCAGGACACCCCCGAACCGGTCCGCGCACGTGCTGGTGGCCCGGGTCCGGGGCGGGAGGGGCATGCCTGAGGGAGACGTGGTGGCGCGGGTGGCGCGACGGCTGACCCAGGCGCTGGGCACCGGGCCGTTGCAGCGGTGCGAGTTGCGCTGGCCGGGGCTGGCAGGAAAGGACCTGAGCGGCCAGTCGGTCGAGGCGGTCGGCGCCTACGGCAAACACCTGTTCATCCGTACCGATGCCGGCTGGACGGTGCACACCCATCTGCGGATGGACGGGACCTGGCGGGTGCGCCGCACCCGCGTGCCCGCCGAGCCCCTGCGTGCCACCCGCATCCGCGCGGTGCTCGCGACCCGGAAGTGGACCTGTATCGGTGCACGGCTGGGCATGCTGGATCTGGTGCGCACGCGGGACGAGCGGCGTCTCATCGCCCACCTGGGCCCGGATCTGATGGCCACCGGTCCCCAAGGGGAAGAGAACGTGGCCCGTGCGGCCCACAACCTGGCGGGTCAGGGGGAACGCCCCGTGGGCGAGGCCCTGCTGGATCAACGGGTGGCCGCCGGGATCGGCACGATCTACATGGCCGAGACCCTCTGGGAGCACCGGCTCAACCCCTGGTGCCGTGCCAGGTCGGTTCCCGATCCCCGAGCGCTGTACGCCACTGCCGCCTTCCTCATGCGGCGCAGCGCGGACGGCCCGGAACTGACTGCCACCGGGCTGCTCGGTCCGGGGCTGCGCAGCCACGTGCACGGTAGGGCCGGGCGCCCCTGCCGTCGCTGCGGGACCGCGATCGTCGAGGACGAGGTCGGGGCGGCGCCCTACGCGCGACCGGTGTTCTACTGCCCGTCCTGTCAGCCGCCGGTCAACTGAGGCTGCCGGCGATCTGCCGTGATCGAGACCGCGTTCGTCCCATGGCGGCGGGTCGTGGGCGGCTCAGACCCTGGCGAGATCGTCCTGGGGTACCTGCTGCGGGCCTGCCACTTGCTCGGTGAAGGTCACCGGCACCGTGTCCGGGATGGAGATGCCCTCGACAAGCGCGATGCGGTCCGAGACTTCCCGAAGCACCATCGACAGCGGCACGCTCAACGCCGAGGCGATGGCGCTGAGCAATTCCGAGGAGGCTTCCTTCTGGCCCCGCTCCACCTCGGAGAGGTAGCCGAGGGAAACCTGGGCTGCGGAGGACACTTCCCGCAGGGTGCGGCCCTGACGCTGGCGCACATCACGAAGGACGTCACCGATCTCTCTACGAAGAACCACCATGGTGCGTCCCTCCTCTCTGACCTGCATCGGGCTCGTATCTGACGGTGTTGCACTCCTACCGTACCCCGGGTTCCGTCCCGGCACCCGACGGGTTGCGGCACTCGGGGTGCCCGGACGAGCCGGGGGCCGGCCGGAGCGTGGCTTGTGCATACGTGTGATCATCACTCATGTCAACGCGGGTCCGCGCGGTATTTGTTCCCGTCGCCGGGTGTGGCCCTGGGCACCCGCCCGGCGTGGCCGGGTGCCGCCCGGCGCGGCCGGTTCAACGGCGCAGGGTGTGAACGGCGGCGATCCCCAAGGCCAGTGCCAGGTCGACCGTGCTGGTCCGCAGCCTGGCCCGGGTCCCCCCGAGGTGGTAGTGCCGGATCCACACCCCGCCGGGGTGGGCGCAGGCGAGGTAGACGGTGCCCACCTGCCGGCCGTGCTGGATCGCCGGGCCGGCCACCCCGGTTGTGGCCAACGTCACATCGGCGGCTAGCGCGGTCCGTGCGTGCCGTGCCATCTGCGCCGCCACCTCCGGATGCACCGGACCGTGCCGGTGCAGCAGATCCGCGTCCACGTGGAGTAACGCGCGCTTCCGGTCGGTGGCGTAGGTGACCATGCCGCCCTGGAAGACCGCCGAGGCTCCCGGGACGTCCACGATCCGGCTGCTCAACAGCCCGCCGGTGAGGGACTCCGCCACCCCCAGCATCAGTCCGCGCTCGGCCAGGGCCCGGATCAGGTCCTGGGCGGGGCTGGGCGCCGCGATGCGACGTTCCGGCTGCCTGCGACGCACCTCAGGCGGGCGGTGCCGCTGCACTGCGAGCCACCTTGATCGCCCGGACGACGTAGTCCAGACCGGTCACCACCGTGACCGCCACGGCGACCAGCATCACCACGAACGCGGCGGTCTCGATCATGCCGCTGATGGTGGCGCCGAAGAGTCCGACGGCGGGCAGGATCATCAGTGCGATGAAGATGACCTGCAGCACCGTCTTCAACTTCCCGCCCTTGGAGGCCGCCATCACCCAGCGGCGCACCATGATGAACCGCAGGATCGTGATCCCGGCCTCGCGCACGATGATCGTGATCGTGGCCCACCACGGCAGGATCCCCAGGACGGACAGCATGATGATCGCGCCACCCACTAGCATCTTGTCCGCGAACGGGTCGGCCAACTTGCCGAAGTTGGTCACCATGTCCCGGGAGCGGGCCAGGTAACCGTCGAGCTTGTCGGTCAGCGCGGCCACGAGGAAGACCGCCAGCGCACCCAGACGCGTCGCGAGGGTGTCCTGCCACATCAGCACCACGAAGAACGGCACCAGCACGATGCGCAGCATCGTCAGGACGTTCGGCAGGTTCCAGACCTGGCTGACCGGAGGGCTGGCGGATTCGCTCGTCACCCGCCCCAGGGTAGGCGAAGATCGGCGGCGCCGGAGACTCCATCCGGGTGAGGCAGAGCATCACCCCGGGCGCGTCCTCACCGTCCGGTGAGTTCCCACGCGTCGGTCGACTCCTCGTCGTCGGGCTCCCCGAGAGACTCCTCCACCGGGTCCGCGCCGCCACCCGGGCCGGCCCCGCCGTCGTCCTCGTAGGAGGTCTGGTGCGGTTCGGCGTCGAACGGAGCGTCGCCGCCGGCGGCCCCGGGCCCGGGCCCCTCACCGCGCAGCATCGCCAGCGTGGCGGGCAGGTCGTCGGGGGCCACGAGCACGTCCCGGGCCTTGGACCCCTCGGAGGGCCCCACGATCTCGCGGGACTCCAGCAGGTCCATCAGCCGGCCGGCCTTGGCGAAGCCGACGCGCAGCTTGCGCTGCAGCATCGAGGTGGACCCGAACTGGGTGGAGACCACCAGTTCGGCAGCCTGCAACAGCAGGTCCAGATCATCGCCGATGTCCTCATCGATCTGCTTCTTCGCGGTGGGGACGGTGACGTCCTCCCGGTAGACCGGTTTGAGCTGGGCCTTGACGTGGTCGACCACGCCGTGCACCTCGGACTCGCTGACCCACGCACCCTGTACGCGCATCGGTTTGGAGGCGCCCATCGGCAGGAACAGCGCATCGCCCTGCCCGATGAGCTTCTCCGCGCCGGGCTGGTCCAGCACCACCCGGGAGTCGGTGACCGAGGAGGTGGCGAAGGCCAACCGGGAGGGCACGTTCGCCTTGATCAGCCCGGTCACCACGTCCACGCTGGGCCGCTGGGTGGCCAGCACCAAGTGGATCCCGGCGGCGCGGGCCAGTTGGGTGATGCGCTGGATGGAGGCCTCCACGTCCCGGGGGGCCACCATCATCAGGTCCGCGAGCTCATCGACGATGACCAGCAGGTACGGGTAAGGGGCGATCTTGCGTTCGCTGCCCGGCAGCGGGGTGACCTTGCCCGCACGGACCGCGGCGTTGAAGTCGTCGATGTGCTTGTACCCGAAGGTGGCCAGGTCGTCGTAGCGGACGTCCATCTCCCGCACCACCCAGTCCAGGGCCTCGGCGGCCTTCTTCGGGTTGGTGATGATCGGGGTGATCAGGTGGGGGATGCCCTCGTAGATGGTCAGTTCCACCCGTTTGGGGTCCACCAGCACCATCCGCACCTCCTCCGGGGTGGCGCGCATCATGATCGAGGTGATCATCGAGTTGATGAAACTCGACTTACCGGCACCGGTGGCGCCGGCGACCAGGATGTGCGGCATCTTGGCCAGATTGGCCACCACGTAGCCGCCCTCGACGTCCTTGCCCACGCCCATCACCATCGGGTGCTCGTTGCGGCGGGCCGGGCCGGAGCGCAGCACATCCCCGAGCGAGACCGTCTCCCGGTCGGTGTTCGGGATCTCGATACCGATGGCCTTCTTCCCCGGGATGGGCGACAGGATCCGCACATCGGCGCTGGCCACGGCATAGGCGATGTTCTTGCTCAGCGCGGTGACCCGCTCGACCTTCACCCCCGAGCCCAGCTCCACCTCGTACCGGGTCACGGTAGGACCCCGGGTGAACCCGGTGACCTGGGCGTCCACCCCGAAGTCGTCCAGCACCGTGGTCAGGGCCTGGACCACCCGGTCGTTGGCCTCCGACCGCGTCTTGTGCGGTGCGCCGCGGGCGAGCATGTCGTCGCCGGGCAGGGTGTAGGTCAGGTCCGGGGAGAGCATCAGTTGCTCCGCCCGGGGCGGCAGGGGCCGGGTGGGAGGCGGTTCGAGCACCTCGGTCCCCGGTGACGCGGCGGCATCGGCAGGGGCGCTGGTACCGGACGCGGCCTTGCCCGCGGTGGATTTGCCGCGCGTGGCGGGCTCGGGGCGTGGTGCCGGACGCTCCTGGGCCGCTTCGCCGTCGTCGGTCTCGTGGGCGTGGGCGAAGGCCTCATCGCCCTGGTAGGCCCCCGGCGCGGGGGCGGCGCCGCCGCGGGCCTTGCGCTTGCGTGAACCGCCGGCCCCGGACCGCTTCGCACCGGCCGCGTCGGTGCCCTCGGGACCGTCCGCATGCTCGGTGTACTCGGCGTCGGCGCCGCTCAACCAGCGCCAGGCCTGGGCGAACCGGCGCGGGATGGCGACGACCGGTGTGGCGGTGACCACCAGCAGACCGAAGATCGCCAGCAGCACCAGGAGCGGGACGGTTACGTACACCGTGAGCAGTTCGGACAGCGGATAGGCCGCGGCGTACCCGACCAGTCCCCCGGCGCTGAACACCTGGGGCCAGTCCGGGGGGGTGGGCAGTCCGCGCGCGGCGTGGATCAGCCCGCAGACGGCGATCACCAGCGCGCCCAGGCCGACGGTGATCCGGCCGTTGACCTCAGTGCGCTCGGGGTGGCGCATCAGCCGGATCGCCATGAACACCAGGGCGACGGGGATCGCCGCTCCCAGGACGCCCACCGAACCGGCGACCGCGGCGTGGATCACGTCGCCCGCGGCACCGGACAGGCCGAACCACTCCCGGACGGCGATGATCACCGCCAGGCCGAGCAGCAGGAACGCCAGACCGTCCCGGCGGTGGGCCGGGTCCAGGCCCTTGGCGCTGGAACCGATCGACCGAGCGATACCGCCGACGATGTGTGCCATACCCATCCACAGGCCCTTGATCATGCGCACGGGCAGGGACGAGGTGGGCTCGTCCGGCGCGCTCGCGGCCGCATTGCCCCGGGAGCGGGCCGGGGCGTCCTTCTTCCTGCGTCCTGGTGAGGCTGACCGTCCGGGGGAAGTCGTCCGGGTCGCCATGATGTGTGGTGTCCTCCCTACTCGCGGGCGCTCTGCAGTGCCCGCGGCCCCTCCACTACACCAGAGTTCCGGCATGATCCTGCGGTGTGACACGCACTGGGCAGGGGGCCGGCGACGCCTGGGACCGCGTGGTTCAGGCGGTGACCAGCCCGACGCCGAGGGTGACCAGGCCGGCGATGAGGAACGCTGCGCCGGCGTACAGCAGGGCGATCCACCTGCTCGGGGAGGTGCGGCCCGGTCCGAGGGCGGAGAGGAAGAACCCGGCGGGCATGAGGATGGCGGCGACGAGCACGCCGGTGCGGGCCAGCCACGCCCAGAGGCCGGTCAGCGCGGTGGCCTCGGCCAGCAGCAACCCCACCAGACCCAGGGTGATGAAGACCCCGGCGTGCGCGTGCCCGGCGCGGAAGAAGGCCCGTTGGAAGTCGGTGGCGGGGACCCTGCCGGTGCCGATGCGCAGCAGCAGGTAGCCCCCGGTGGTGACGGTGGTGGCGGCCAGCACCGCGATGCCGGC
>CALKWS010000246.1 GCA_938004115.1 uncultured Ruaniaceae bacterium | reverse complement strand
GTTCCCGCCGCACACCCGGCAGACCAGCCTGTCCATCTCCTACTCCATCGGTGCGGCGATCTGGGGCGGGCTGGCACCGGTCACCGCCACCGCGCTGTACCAGGCCACCGACACCATCTGGAGCGCGATCTTCCTGTACTTCGCGATGACCGCGATCAGCATCGTGTGTCTGGCGCTGGCCCCGCAGCGCACCGATGAGGTGTTCGAGGAGGACGTACTCGCCGCCCGGGCCGCCCGGGCCGCCGGGGAGTCCCAGGGGTAACCGCCCACCCGCACCGCCGGACCCTCCGGCCGGGCACGTCATCCCGCCCGGCCGGATCGCGACCACCGTGGATGAGGCGAGGAGAAGTGAAGACGATGCGCACGTTGCGGAGTTTCGATGACTCCCCGGACCACTGGGCACCCACCCTGGTGACCGCCCAGCGGATCCACACCCTGGAACCGGCCACCGGGACGGCCACCGCGATGCTGCTCGCGGGCGGGCGGATCGTGGCGGTCGGCGGCGTGGAACAGTGCCGCGCCGCGGCCGACGACGCCGGGTTGGGCCGGCCGCGAACGGTGGACCTGGGCGGGGCGACCGTGGTGCCGGGGTTCGTGGACCCCCACGCCCACCCGCTGATGCACGGGCAGATGGCCTCCTGGGTGGACTGCGGCCCGGACCGGGCGAGGACCATCGACCAGATCATCGACCTGCTGCGCGAGCGCGCGCGGCAGATTCCCGGCGACGGCCCGGTGCGTGGATACGGCTATGAGCACCGCAACCTAGTGGAGGGCCGCCACCCCACGCGGTTCGAACTGGACCAGGTGGCCACCGACCGGGAGGTGTACCTGATGAACGCCTCCGGGCACGGGGGCGTGGTGAACTCTTACACCCTGCACCGGTACGGCATCACCCGGGACACCCCGAACCCGCCGGGCGGGGAGTTCTTCCGCGACGCCGAGGGCGAGTTGACCGGGGAACTCTCCGATGCCGCGTGCAACATCCTCACCGGCGCCGACGGCGTGAAGGTGGGCAACCACGGCCCGAACCTGCACCTGGGCGACCCCCCGGAGCAGCACCTGGACCAACTGCGCACCGCGCAGCGCTCCTTCCTCGCCGGCGGGGTCACCACGGTGGGCGATGCGCAGGTGACCCGCCGGGAACTGACTACCTACCTGGACCTGGCCGAGGCCGGGGACCTGCGCGTGCGGTACTCGATGTACTTCCTGTCCGCCCTGCTGGAGGAGGGCCTGGAGATCGGCCTGCACGGCCCGTTCGGCAACTCCCGGCTGCACTTCGCCGGATTCAAGTTCTACGCCGACGGCACCCTGGGCGGGTGGACCGCCTACTTCCCGGAAGGGTACGCCGGGGACCCGTGCCGCACCGGCATGCTCTACCACGAGCCGGCCGAGTACGCCCAGATGATCGACCGCGCCCACCGGGCCGGGTTGCAGACCGCCACCCACGCCCAGTCCCCCGAGGCGATCGCGATGGTCCTCGACGCGGTAGAGGCCGCTCAACGCAACCACCCCCGGGTGGACCCGCGGCACCGGATCGAGCACTGCGGCCTGCCCACCCCGGAGCAGATCGACCGGATCGGCGCCGCCGGGATGATGCCGGTGAACCAGACCCAGCACTACTTCAACTGGGGCGAGGGCGTGGTCGATGCGATCGGCAGCGCCGGGGAGCGGTTCAACCCGCTCGGGGAGTTCACCGCCGCCGGGGTGCCGGTGACCCTCAGCTCCGATGCCCCGGTGGCCGACCCGTCGCCGCTGCGGGCGATCCAGACCGCCGTCACCCGCCGGACGGCGCAGGGCGCCGAACTGGGGTCGCCCACGTTGCGGATCACCGCCGGGCAGGCGCTGCACGCCCACACCCTGTCCGGGGCGCGGGCACTGGGCCGGGAGGCGGACCTGGGCTCACTCGCGCCCGGCAAGTACGCCGACTTCGCCGTCCTCGCCGAGGACCCGCTCGCGGTGGACCCGCACGCGATCGGCGACATCCCGGTGCGCTCCACCTGGATCGGCGGGGAACCCTGCCACCAGGCGGACGGTGCCCCATGAGCACCGAGGACGTCATCACCGACAACGTGGGCCGGGACCTGCTGGCGGTACTGCGCGCCTACGGGGTGGACACCGTGTTCGGTATCCCCGGCACGCACAACCTGGAGTTCTACCGCCACCTGCCCGAACTGGGCATCCACGCCGTCACCACCCGGCACGAACAGGGCGCCGGGTACGCCGCCGACGGGTGGTCGCTGCGCACCGGCCTGCCCGGGGTGGTGGTGACCACCTCCGGCCCGGGGCTGCTGAACGCCCTGTCCGCCGCGGCCACCGCGTACGCCGAGTCCCGCCCGATGATCATCCTCACCCCCGGCCCGCCGCTGGGTCAGGAGTTCGCCGACATCGGGGCGCTGCACGAGACCAAGGACACCCGGGCGGCCGCCGATGCGGTGGTGGAGTGGGCCCGGCGGGTGGAGTCGGGCCGGGAGGCAATCCAGGCCGTCCACGACGCGATGGAGTTGTTCCGCACCGGCCGGCCGCGCCCGGTGGTGATCGAGGTGCCGCTGAACATCCTCGAAGGGGAGAGCGACTGCCCGCCGGAGATGCTGCGGCCCCGCCCGAGGCCGCAGCCGGCGGCCGGTGACCAGGAACGGGTCGCCCACGCCGCCCGGTTGCTGGCCGGCGCCGACCGTCCGGTGATCCTCGCCGGGGGCGGCGCGGTCCGGTCCGGTGCCGATGTCACCGCGCTGGCCGAACGGGTGGGCGCCCCGGTGGTGACCACGCTGAACGGGCGCGGGGTGCTGCCCGAGTCCCACCCGCTGGCGGTGGGCGCGACGCTCCGGCTGAAGGCGGCGCACGCGCTGGTCAACGACGCCGATGTGCTGCTCGTGCTCGGCTCGAAGGTGGGCGAGGCCGAACTGTGGTGGGGGCCGCTGGAACCCTCGGGGCAGGTGATCCGGGTGGATTTGCTCACCACGCAGATCCACAAGAACCTGCCCGCCCAGGTGGGCGTGGTGGGAGACGCCGGCGTCGTCGTCGGGCAGTTGCTCGACGCACTGCCCGGCGCCACCGGCGCACACGGTGCCGGGACCGACCAGGCCGGAACGGACGGGGACGCGGTCGCCGCCGGCGCCCGCCGAGCGGCCCTGGCCCGCACCGAGATCGACCAGGAGAGCCGGCAGTGGGCCCCGGCCACCACCGCCTGTTGCGACGCGATCGCCGCCGCCCTGCCCGCCGATGTGATCCTGGGCGGGGACTCCTCCCAGATCTGCTACTACGGCACCGCGAACATGGTGCCGCTGGAGCACCCGAACTCCTACCTGTACATGGCCACCTACGCGACCCTGGGGTACGGGCTGCCCGCCTCGATCGGCGCCAAGATCGCCAGCCCGCAGCGCCCGGTGGTGTGCGTGCTGGGAGATGGTGCGCTGATGTTCTCGGTGCAGGAGTTCATGACCGCCCTGGAGCAGGACCTGGACCTGGTGGTGGTGTGCGTGGACAACGGCGGCTACCGGGAGATCGAGGAGAACGAGGCCGATCGCGGCATCCCCCCGATCGGGGTGCGGCTGGACCAGCCGGACTGGCCGGCGCTGGTCACCGCCTTCGGCGGCACCGGCACCGCGGTACGCGCCGCCGCCGACCTTACGGGGGCACTGCGGGAGGCCATCGCCGCCGGCGGGGTGCACCTGCTGCACGTGCCGTTGTCGTTGTTCGAACCCGAGGAGGAGCGATGAGCGCCACGTTGCCCGGCGCGGCCAAGCAGACCGCCCGCGAGTGGATCGATGCCCACATGGGCGAGTTGTCCCGGTGGCACCAGCACATCTGGGACCTGGCCGAACCGGCCTGGCGCGAGCACGAATCGGCGGCCTGGTACGTACGGCGGCTGCGCGAGGAGGGCTTCGAGGTGGAGGAGGGCTCCGGCGGGATGCCCACCGCGTTCGCCGCGCAGTGGAGCAACGGCCCGGGCCCCACCATGCTCACCTACGCCGAGTACGACGCCGTCCCGGGCAACAGCCAGGCCCCCGGGCCGCGCCGGCAGCCGCGGGAGGGCCTGGGCCCCGAGGCCCCGGGGCACACCGACCCGCACTCGGTGCTGGGCATCGCCACGCTCGCCGGGGTGCTGGCCACCAAGCACGCCATGATCGAGCACGGCATCCCCGGCACGCTGCGGTACACCGGGGAGCCGGCGGAGAAGATGCACGGCTCCAAGGTGGTGCACGGGTTGCGCGGGTACTACGACGGCGTGGACGCGATCGTGAGTTTCCACCCGTTCTACATGCTGCCGCTGTGCAACACCGCCCGGTGGGACACCCAGTGCGGGGCGTACTACTCCAAGGTCTATGAGTTCATCTGCGACGAGCCGGAGACGTGGCAGGTGGGCACCGACCCGAACTCCCCGATCCCGGCCTCGCACTCCGCGGCCCGCGCACCCGGGGCGAACGTCGCTCTGATGCAGATGCACTCGGCCTCCCGCACCATGCACGATGCGATGCTGCCCAGCACCGGCGGGTGGAGCCTGTCCGATGCGATCCTGGCCTCCGGGCAGGCGACCGCGGACAACCTGCCCGCACAGGTGGCCCGGATCCAGTACTCCTGGCGCACCCCGGACGTCGAGATGGCCGAGCAGGTGCTGGCCGTGCTGGACCGCAACGCCGAGCACGCTGCGGCGATGGCGCACTGCAAGGTGCGTGACACCTGGGTGGCCCGGTCCCGTCCCGGGTTGACCAACCACACCCTGGCGCAACTGCTGTATGACAACCTGGCCGACGTCGGTGCCCCCACCTATGGGCCGGAGGCGATCCGGGCGGCCCGGGACATCCAGCGCGAACTGGGCATCGAACCGATGGACCGGCCGTTCCTGGCCGAGTGCGAACAGCTGATCACCCCCCAGGAGGCCGAGGCCGCCCTGCGTGAGCACATGCCCGCCTGGCAGCGCAACTGGACCAGCGACGACTACGTGGAGATGACGCACTACGCGCCCACCGTGCGGTTCTACGTGGCCCGCCCGGCGCTGCGGCCGGCCCCGGGCCGGGGCGCGTACCCGCCGTGGGTGATGAACGCCCTGGGCGGGATCCCGGCGGCGATCGATCCCACCATCGAGGTGACCGGGAAGACCGTGGCCGGTACGTTCATCGATCTGCTGTGCGATGAGGACACCCGTTCCCGGGCCGCGACGGAGTTCGCCGAACGGTCCGCCGCCGAGGGGATGGAACCGTTGCTGCCGGCGGACTTCGAGCCCCCGGTGCACCTGCCCTGGCCGGAGTACGTGCGCGACCACACCGGGCAGCGCCGGTGGCTCGGCGCGGGAGCCGGCGGGTAGGGGTCCGGGGTTACACTCGCGCCCCGACGTCCTGGCACCTGACCGGGCTCCGCCGGTC
>CALKWS010000245.1 GCA_938004115.1 uncultured Ruaniaceae bacterium | reverse complement strand
GGTGTTGTTGCGGCCCTTGCGGTTGGTGGTGCCGATCGGGTGGATCGGGGTGAGGTAGACGACGTCGAAGCCCATCTCGGCGATCGCCGGCAGCCGGTCCGCGGCGGTGCGCAGCGTGCCGGAGGTCCACTGCCCGGTGTCCGGGTCGCGCACCGCGCCCTCCGAGCGCGGGAAGAACTCGTACCAGGACCCGTACAAAGCCAACGGCCGGTCCACGGCCAGGGTGTAAGTGGCCGACGGCGAGACGAAGTCCCGCAGCGGCGCGGCGGTGAGCACCTGGTGCACCTCGGGGGCGGTGCCCGCGGCCAGCCGGGCGCCGGCCGGGCGGGTGGTGTCGCGCAGGGCGGTGATGGCGTCCAGGAGCACCTGGCGGGTCTGGTGATCCTGGCGCACCTCGGTGACCGCCCGCTCCAGTACCCGGGCGCCCTCCTCGAGCATCAGGTCCACGTCCACCCCGGCGTGCACCTTGATGGTGGCGTCGTGGTGCCAGGTGCCGTACGGGTCGGACCAGCCCTCCACCCGGAACGTCCACCGCCCCGGGGAGGTGGGCACCACGGTGGCCTCGAACAGGTCGTTGCCGGGGGAGACGTCCACCATCGGGACGCGGGTGTGCTCGGTGCCGTCCGGGGCGAGCAGCACCGCGGTGGCCGCGACCGCGTCGTGGCCCTCCCGGAACACGGTGGCGCGGATGGGCACCGCCTCACCCGCCGTCGCCTTCGCCGGCCACCGTCCACCTTCGACGGTGGGGGTGACGTTGAGCACGGGAATCCGGCCGAGCGGGACCGGTGGGGCGGGCTGCGGGGTAGTCACAGTTCCGAACCTACCGAGAAGGCCCGGGGTCTGGCAGGTCGAGCCGGGAACCGGTGCCGCCGGTGGCCGCGCGGGGGGATACGAGTACGCCCGGGCGCATTCGTATCCGGGGCGGGGGTGACTTATGCTCGCTGACCGTGAGAGCCATCCGCCGATTCACCGTCCGTCACGTCCTGCCCGAGGCCATCGAGGACCTCGACGAACTGGCGCGCAACCTGCGCTGGTCCTGGCACGAACCCACCCGGGCGTTGTTCGAGAGCATCGACCCGGACCGGTGGCGCGAGGTGGGCCACGACCCGATGCGGATGCTGGGTGCCACCCCGGTGGAGCGGCTGGACGAACTGGCCGCGGACGAGCAGTTCGTGCAGCGGGTGGAGCACTTGGCCGCCGAGCTCCGGGAGTACCTGGACCAGCCCCGCTGGTACCAGGCCGAGGCCGAACGCCGGGCCCGCGCTGGCCAGGACGCGCTCCCGGCGGCGGTGGCCTACTTCTCTGCCGAGTTCGGGATCACCGGCGCCCTTCCGCAGTACTCCGGCGGCCTGGGCATCCTGGCCGGTGACCACCTGAAGAGTGCCTCCGACCTCGGGGTGCCGATTATCGGCGTCGGGCTGCTGTACGGCTCGGGCTACTTCCGCCAGTCCCTCACCCGGGACGGGTGGCAGCACGAGACCTACCCGGTGCTGGACCCGGACAACCTGCCGCTGACGCTGCTGCGCGAGGACGACGGCGCCCCGGCACGGGTGAGCCTGCCGCTGCCCGGCGGGCGCGAGCTGCACGCCCAGATCTGGCAGGCCGACATCGGACGGGTGCCGCTGCTGCTCCTGGACTCCAACATCCAGGACAACGACGAGGGCGCCCGCGGCGTCACCGACCGGCTCTACGGCGGCACCAGCGAGCACCGGCTGCAGCAGGAGCTGCTGCTCGGGATGGGCGGGGTGAAGGCGCTGCGGGTGTACACCCGGCTCAGCGGCGTGCCCGAACCGGAGGTGTACCACTGCAACGAGGGGCACGCCGGCTTCCTGGGCATCGAGCGGGTGCGTGAGCTCGTCCAGGGGGAGGGGCTGCCGTGGGCGGCCGCGGTGGAGGCGGTGCGCGCCGGCACCCTGTTCACCACCCACACCCCGGTGCCCGCCGGCATCGACCGGTTCGGCGCGGACCTGATCGCCACCTACTTCGGCGGCGGCAACGCCATCGAGGGCATCGACGTGGACGACGTGCTCGCCCTGGGCCGGGAGGACTACGAGGGCGGGGACCCCACGGTGTTCAACATGGCGGTGATGGGCCTGCGGATGGCCAAGCACGCCAACGGGGTGTCCCAGTTGCACGGCCGGGTCTCCCGCGGGATGTTCGCCGCGCTGTGGCCCGGGTTCGATGAGCGGGAGGTGCCGATCACCTCGATCACCAACGGCGTGCACGGCCCCACCTGGATCGACCCGATGTTCGCCGCGGCGCAGGCCGAACGCTTCAGCCCCGAGGAGATCGCCGACGGGTCCGGGTGGCTCACCGACAAGATCGACAACCACGCGCTGTGGTCGCTGCGCGGCCAGTTGCGCGAACGCCTCGTCGCCGATGCCCGCCGGCGCGTCCGGGCCGCCTGGCTGGAACGCGGGGCCTCCCCGGCGGAACTGGGCTGGGTGGATGACGTGCTGGACCCCGACGTGCTCACCATCGGCTTCGCCCGCCGGGTGCCCACCTACAAACGCCTCACCCTGATGCTGCGGGACCCGGACCGGTTCCGGGCGTTGCTCACCGACCCCGAGCGCCCGGTGCAGATCGTGGTGGCAGGCAAGTCCCACCCGGCCGATGAGCAGGGGGTCAGCCTGATCCAGCAACTGGTCCAGTTCGCTGACCACCCCGACGTGCGCCACCGGATCATCTTCCTGCCCAACTACGACATCGAGATGGCCCAGACCCTCTACCCGGGCACCGACGTGTGGCTGAACAACCCGCTGCGCCCGCTGGAGGCGTGCGGGACCTCGGGGATGAAAGCGGCGCTGAACGGGTCGCTGAACCTGTCCATCCTGGACGGGTGGTGGGATGAGATGTACGACGGCCGCAACGGCTGGGCGATCCCCACCGCCGACGGTGTGCAGGACCCCGACCACCGCGACGACCTGGAGGCCGCGGCGCTCTACGACCTGCTGGAGAACACCGTGGTGCCCCGGTTCTATGACCGCACCGACGGGGTGCCCGAACGCTGGCTGGAAATGGTGCGCCACACCCTGGCCACCCTGGGCCCGAAGGTACAGGCCACCCGGATGCTCCAGGAGTACGTCACCGAGTTGTACACCCCCGTCGCGGTGGCGTTCCGGCGGATGGACGGGACCGGCCACACCGGCGCGCAGGAGTTCGCGCAGTGGAAGCAACGGTTGCGCGAGGCCTGGCACGCGGTGCGGGTGGACCACGTGGAGTCCGAGGGAGTGGGGGAGGCGGCCCAGGTGGGGCAGCGTGTCACCGCGCACGCCTTCGTCTCCCTGGGCGACCTACGGCCCGACGACGTGCAGGTGCAGGTGGTGTACGGGCAGGTCGGGGAGCACGATGAGTTCGAGCACTTCGACACCGCCGAACTACATCACGCCGAGGCCTACGAGCAGGGCCGGCACCGGTTCTCCCGGACCTTCACCCTGGAACAGTCCGGATCGTTCGGGTACACCGTGCGGATCGTGCCCGCCCATGAGGCGCTTGCTGGCGATACCGAACTCGGGCTGGTGGCCGCGGCGACCTGAGCGTTCGGCCCGGCCCGTGGCTGGGACCGGCACAGGGCCCGGCCGCCCCAGCGGCCCCAGGAGACGGCCGCCCCGGCGGCCCCAGGAGACACCCGCCCCGGCGGCCCCAGGAGTCGGCGCCTCGGGCTCAGTCGGCCGCCTCGGGCTCAGTCGGCCGCCTCGGGCTCAGTCGGCCGCCCACTGGGCCGCCAGGCGCTTCGCTGCGCGGTGCGCCCAGGCTCGCTGGATCACGTCGGTGAGCAGGTCGCTGTCCGCCGCCTCGCCGGAGAGCCGGACCCGCAGGCCGACGAAGATCTCCCGGCCGCCGTGGCTGCGCCAGACCTCCTCGCAACTCTCCGGATGCTCCGCTACCGCGGCAGCCGCCTCCTGCGGGGAGACGTGCGCGATCACCGAGGGCTCCTGCTCCAGGTGGGCGCTGAGGAAGAGTGTGTCGCGCACCCGGAACGCCGGTCGCCCGAAATGCGGCTTCTCGGTCACCTCCGGCAGCCCGAGCGCGTAGGTGCGGATTTCTTCCCAGTCCATCGTTGCCTCCACATCCTCACGGAACCAGCGACGGTGCTGTGTCCCGGTGCCCGGCACAGTACGCCGTCGGCGCCCGGGGTGGCACCTGAATTCGCCCCGCACCCGCCGCGCCGGTCCGTGCGATCCTTGCGCACGCCGTCGGGCCCTGCTTGGATCGTTCGGGTGTTCATTGCCGAACGAAAGGGTCACCGTGCCGCACCTCTCCCGTCGCACCCTGCTCGCCCTGGCCCCGGTCGGGGCCGCGATCGCCGCGCTCGGGCCCGCCCTGCAGGCCAGGGCCCACACCGTGAGTGACCACGACCGGGTGCTGGCCAACATGGTCGCGATGCTGTGCGGCACCCCGGAGGTGAACACCCACCCGGCGGCGGCCCAGCGACTGCGCCGGATCCACGACGTGGCCCGCTCCCGCCTGTCCGCGGCCGACGGCGCCGGCCCGGACGAGGTGTTCGCCGGCCTGCCCCTGGGCTCCAGCGAGGGGAACCTGTCCGCCACCTGCCAGCGCCTGGCCGAGGTCGCCATGGCCACCCGCACCCCGCAGGTGGACTCCGACCTGGTGGACAACGCCGAGGTGCAGGCCTGGGTGCTGGAGGAACTGGAGTGGGTGCACGCGCGTTTCCTGGCGGACACCGCCGCGGGCTACTACGGCAACTGGTACGCCTGGGAGATCGGCATCCCCACCCAGCTCACCCGCATCCTGGTGCTGCTGGCGGACCAGGCCGACCCCGATCGCGTGCAGGACTACGTGGCCACCATGGACGCCTACCTGCGCAACGGTAAGGACGGCGACGTGGACCTGGACTCCCGGTTCCACACCGGGGCGAACCTGGCCGACATCACCACCAACCGGATCCTGCAGGGCGCACTTACCGGGGATGGCACCCGGGTGAGCAAGGCGATCACCGATCAGGCCACGGCCTACGCCACTATCGACCCCTACGATCTGCGCCACGGCAACACCGACGGGTACTACGCCGACGGGTCGTTCATCCAGCACCACACGGTGGCCTACACCGGCTCCTACGGGCGCGTGCTGCTCACCCGGGTGCTGCAGACCATCAAGATCCTGGACGGCACCGACGCCGGCGGCGGCACCCAGCACGACCTGCCGGACGTGGTGTTCGACTGGGTCGCCCGCGGGTTCGCCCCGCTGATCTTCGAGGGCTGGATGATGGAGACCGTCAAGGGCAGGGCGGTCTCCCGCACCGCCTCGGGCTACGCCGACGTGGGCAGCGTGGCCGAGGCGGTGGTCGACCTGATCGACTACTCCCGACCCGAACGGGCCGAGGCGCTCGCGGCCTACGTCAAGCACCTGGCCGAGGTCGCGGCCGACCCGCCGGGCACCTCCTCCTGGACCTCACCGGTGTCGGTGGTGCGGCACGCGCAGATCATCGCCGACGACGACGTGTCACCGGCCGACCTGAATCCCGCCCGGGCGCATCTGGCGTTCAACGCGATGGACCGCGCGGTGCACCGCCGGGAGAACTTCGCCTTCGCGCTGTCACGGTCCTCGGCCCGGATCAGCAAGTACGAGTACATGAACGGGGATAACCTCCGGCCCTGGTTCTCCGGCGACGGCGCCTTCCACCTGTACCTGGCCGGGCAGGACCAGCAACAGGCCTTCGGTGCGGAGTTCCTCGCCACGGTCTCCCCGTACCGGTTGCCGGGAGTCAGCGTGCCCGCGGAGGAGCGGGCCACCGTCCCGGAGTCCTACGGCCAGTTCTGGTACGAGAACCCCGACCACCCGCTGGAGTTCACCTCCTCCTCGGAGTCCCAGAACACCTACGTGTACTTCCCGCTCAGCACCAACATCCACTCCGGCGGTGCTGTGCTGGACGGCCTCGGTTCGGCCGCCATGGTGCTCGCCGACGACGTGCCGTGGCGGGACAAGCAGGCCGGGATCCTGCCCGAGGACTTCGTGGCCTATGCCGGGTTGCGGGGCGCCAAGTCCTGGTTCGCGCTGGACGATGCCATCGTGGTGCTGGCCGCGGGTGTGCGGGATCCGCAGAACCGGGGCCAGGTGGTCACCACCGTGGACGCGCGCGTGGCGCTGCCCGGTGACGACGTGGAGATCTCCGGTGCCAACCCCGGCGGCGTGCCGTGGCGCCCGGGGAACCAGGCGCGGCTGGCATGGCTGCGGTGGGCCAACCACACCACCGGGGCGGCGGTGGCCTACTCCTTCCTGGACGGCCCGCCGGTGCGGGTGGAGCATGAGCAGGTCACCGGCAACCTGCGGGACGTCCGGGCCAACAACCCGGACACCGACGTCACCAGGCAGGTGTTCACCGCCACCATGGGCCACGGCTCACCGAACCTGGCTTACGTGATCATCCCCGGCGGCACCCCGGAGCAGGCCGAGTCCTACCGGGACGGGGGCCTGAGCGTGCTGGCGAACTCCGAGCGGATGCAGGCGATCCGCCACCCCGGCCTGGGGCTGATCGCGGCGAACACCTTCACCGAGGGCTCACACACCGCGCGGACCCTGACCATCGACGGCCCGGCCTGCGTGCTGCTCCGGGAGGTCGACGACGAGGTGCACATCGCCGTCAGCGATCCCACCATGGAACGTCAGGAGATCACCCTGACGATGCGCAGCGGGCGGGCGCCCACGGTGGTGCAGGCCGATGACGGCGTGCGGGTGGAGCCGGCACGCGGCGGCACCCGGATCACCGCCACCACCCACCAGGCCTACGGCGCCTCGTTCACGGTGCGGCTCAAGGTGCGGTGAGCGGCTCGTCGCCGAGGGGCTAGGGCCCCGGCGGCGGCCCGGGCGGGACGCTTCCGCGGAAGCGTCGGTCAGTAGACCATGTCCATCGCCTGGCGGACCTCGGCCAGGGTGGCGTCGGCGATCTCGTTGGCCTTGGCGTTGCCCTCGCGGAGCACCTGCAGCAGGTAGCCGGGGTCGGCGGCCAGTTCCGCGCGGCGGGCACGCACCGGGCGCAGCCGTTCGTTCACCGCCTCGGTGACCACCGCCTTCAGCGCGCCACCGCCGCCGTCGCCGATCTGGGCGGCCAGTTCGTGGGGGTCCTGTCCGGAGCACAGCGCGGCCATGGACAGCAGGTTGGAGACCGCCGGCCGGTTGACCGGGTCGTAGGTGATGTTGCGGTCCGAATCGGTCACCGCGCGCTTGAGCACCTTGGCGGTCTCGTCCTCGGTCATCGCCAGGTCGATAGTGTTGTGCTTGGACTTGGACATCTTGTGCTCCCCGTCGGTGCCCAGCAGGTTCACTACCGGGGACAGCAACGCGTCCGGGGCGGGGAAGATCTGCTCCCCGCCGCCGTAACGCTCGTTGAACCGGCGGGCGATCACCCGGGACATCTCCAGGTGTGGCAACTGGTCCTTACCCACCGGCACCACGTTGGCCTTGCAGAACAGGATGTCGGCGGCCTGGTGCACCGGGTAGGTGAGCAGCAGCCCGCTCATCGGACGCCCGCCGCTGGCCTCGTACTCGGCCTTGACCGTGGGGTTGCGGCGCAACTCCGAATCGGTCACCAGCGACAGGAACGGCAGCATCAACTGGTTCAGCGCCGGCACCGCGGAGTGGGCGAAGATCGTGGACCTGGCCGGGTCGATGCCCACGGCCAGGTAGTCGGCGATGAGTTCGAGCACCACGTCCCGCAGGCCGCCGGCGGAGTCCCGGTCGGTGATCACCTGGTAATCGGCCACCAGCACCATGGTGTGCAGGCCGGCGTCCTGCAGCCGGACCCGGTTCACCAACGTGCCCAGGTAGTGACCCAGGTGCAGCCGGCCGGTGGGCCGGTCACCGGTGAGCATGCGCAGCCCGCTGGGGTCGCTGGCCAGTTGCTGTTCGATCTCGTTGCTGCGGGCCTGGGCGGCACCCAGGGACCGGTCCAGGGCCTCGGCACTGTCCAGGTGGGGGCCGTCGGTGGAGATGTCGGAAGTCACCGGCCCAGCCTAATCCAGCGCGGGCGGCGCTCGTCCGACCGTCTACGCCTGCTCGGCCAGGTAGATCTGCATGCTCAGCGCCGGGACCGGCACCTGGCTGCCCGGGGGCAGCAGCGGTCCGGGGTCCTCGGGGCGCTCCCAGGCGGCGTCCCACACCAGCCGGACCTCGGTGCCGGCGGCCAGGTGCACCTGCGCGTCGTCGACCGTGCCGTTGACCACCACCAGCGCCTGCCCGCCGTCCGGCAACGGCGGCCGGCGGAGCATCTGCAGCACCCGCTCACCGGCGTCGAACCAGACCTCCAGGCGCATCGGCTCCCCGGACCGGTCGAACCAGGAGATGAACTCCCGCCAGTCCTGGTGCTCGGTCCTGAAGGTGGTGTACCGGTTGCTGCGCAGCGCCCGGTGCTCGCGGCGCAAGGTGAGCAGGTAGGTGGTGGTGGCCAGCAGGTCCCGTTGCCAGGGCTGCAGGTCCCAGTCCACCCACACCCGCTCATCGTCCAGGGCGTAGGCGTTGTTGTTGCCGTGCTGGGTGCGGCCGATCTCATCGCCCGCGGTGATCATCGGCGTACCGGCGGAGACCAGCAGCGTGCCCAGCATCGCACGCATCGACCGGCGCCGTGCGGCCAGGATCGCGGGGTCGTCGGTGGGTCCCTCGGAGCCGTGGTTGTAGGAGTTGTTGTGGTCCGACCCGTCGCGGTTGTCCTCACCGTTGGCCCAGTTGTGCTTGATGTCGTAGGACACCAGGTCGGCCAGGGTGAACCCGTCGTGGGCGGTGACGTAGTTGATCGACGACGTCGGACCGCGCCCGCCGGGGATGCCGGTGTGGCCGAACAGGTCGGCCGAGCCGGCCAGCCGCGTGGCCAGGTCCCGCAGGTCCTGGCCCCGCCCGCCGGCCCGGATCGAGGCCACGTCGGCGAGCCAGAAACTTCGGGTGACGTCCCGGAACCGGTCGTTCCACTCGGCCATCGGGGCGGCGAACTGCCCGGTGCGCCACCCGTGCGGGCCCACGTCCCACGGTTCGGCGATCTGCTTCACCCCGCCGAGCACCGGGTCGGTGGCCATCGCCACCAGCAGCGGGTGGCGCGGGTCGAAGTCGGTGCCGTGGCGCCCCAGGGTCACCGCCAGGTCCAACCGGAACCCGTCCACCCCGATGTGCTGCACCCAGTACCGCATCGAGTCCACGGCCATCGCCACCGCGTGCTGGGCGCGGAAGTCCACCGAGTTACCGGTGCCGGTCACATCGAGGTAGGCGGCCCGGGTCTCGGTGCTGTGCAGGTAGTACCCGGCGTTGTCCAGGCCGCGCCAGGAGAGCATCGGGCCGTCCACCCCGCCCTCGGCGGTGTGGTTGTACACCACGTCGAGAATCACCTCCAGGCCGGCCTCGTGCAGGGCGGCGACCATGTCCCGGACCTCGGCGACGACGGCGTGGGGGCCGGCCGCGCGGGCGGCGGCGGTGGCGTAGGACGGTTCCGGGGCGAAGAACGCCAGGGTGCTGTAGCCCCAGTAGTTCACCGCTCCGCGCCGCTGCAGTGCCGGTTCGGAGAACTTGGCGTGGATCGGCAGCAGTTCCACCGCCGTCACGCCCAGGTCGCGCAGGTGGTCGATCGTGGCGGGGTGTGCCAGACCGGCGTAGGTGCCGCGCAGGTCCTCGGGCACCTGCGGCAGGCGCATGGTCAGGCCCTTGACGTGGGCCTCGTAGATCACCGTGCGCGACCACGGCACCCGGGGACGGTCCTGCACCTGCTCCGGTTCGTCGATGATCACCCCGTGGGCCACGAACGGGGCCGAGTCCCGGGTGTCCGGTTCGTCGGAGACCGGGTGGAAGTCCTCGTCCACCTCCCCGCCGTAGATCTGCGGCACGTGCCGGGCGTCCCCGGCCAGGGCGCGGGCGTAGGGGTCGAGCAGGAGTTTGTGCGGGTTGTGGCGGTGCCCGTGGGCGATGTCCCACGGGCCGTGCACACGGAAGCCGTACCGCTGCCCGGCGCCCACCCCGGGCAGGTGCCCGGACCAGCGCCCGTGGGTGCCGGGGAGCAGGTCGTACCGCCGTTCGCGCAGTTCCTGCCCCTCCACGTCCAGCAGGCAGATCTGCACCGCGGTGGCGTGCGGGGCGTGGACCACCACATCCACCCCGCCGGGCACCGGATGGGCACCCAACCGCTCCCGGCGGGCGGCCGGTGCGGGCACGGTGCCGGCATGCACGCTCACCACCGTTGCCTCACCTCCTCGGCCCAGCCGGGCAGGTCATCGACCTGGACCCGGTTCCCGCCGGAGTCCAGCATCCACCCGTTGTAGTACCCGAAGCACTGGTGGCCGCTGCTGGCCACCACGCCCAGGGAGGTCGCGGAGGCCTTGTCGTGGAACGGGGTGAACGTCAGGTCCGCATGGTGCCCCCGCATCCGCCACGGGTGCAGCCAGTCCCCGGTCTCGTACTCCCAGGTGAGTTCCTCGCTGATCTTGTGCACCACGCCGTCGACCACCACCGCGTTCTCGGTGGAGCCGGTGCCGGTGGTCCACTTCGCCCCGATCTGCACGCCCACGGTGTGCCCGTCGCTGTGGCCGGAGGCGGCTCCCCAGTTCCACGTCACCCGGTAGGGCCACCGGCCACGCCCGTGATCGAGCACGGCCCAGGAACCCTCGGGAACCTCGTGCCGCACGCCGTCGATCCACAGCCGGCCCCGGGCCGGACGGGCCACGTCCTTGACGGTGTACTGGAACAGCCGCTCGCTCCAGGGCACCACCACGCCCATGGCCTGATGGCCCTCGGGACGCTCGGCGGTCACGTCGAACCGCACCCGGGAGGTGATCGCCCGCAGCCGGGTGCCGCCGTCCACCTCATCGATCGCGATCGCCAGGTCCCTCGCGTGGGCGCGTGCCGGGCCCTGGCCGAGGGTGCCGGGCAGGGTGGTGTGCGTCGCCAGGGGGGTGATGGCATCGGCGCCGATCGCCTCGCCCCGGTCGCGGTCCAGCAGCCACACCTCGTGCACCCCGGCGTAGTCGATGTCCGAGATCGTCATCGCCAGGATGTGGCTGGGGGTGATGACGTTCCAGTACTCCCACCGCTTGTTGCGCCCGCGGGCGTACCGGCCGCGGCCGATCCGGTCGGTGTTGTGCAGCGGACGCCTGGTCCACCCGACGGCGGCGGCGTTGAGCCTGCCGTCCGGGCGCACCAGGTCCACGGGCTCGGTGATCTCGGTCTCGATCAAGGGGTCTCCTCTGGCGAGCCGGGTGTCTGCATCGGGTTCGGGAGCCGGCTCACCGCACGCACTGACGGTACGGCACTTCCGGGTTCAGGAGACATCCAGCACCTCGATCGCCATGCCGGTGGTGTTGACCAACTGATCATCGACGACGAGCAGGTCACCCGGGCGGGACCGGTGCCACAGTTGCTCCCCGGTGTGCAGATCGAGCCCGAGCGCGCTGAGGCCGTCGACGATCGCCACGCCCTGGGTCACCAGCACCGTGCTGGTGCCGCCCAGGCCGGCCACCCGCACCTGCCAGCGCACCTCGGCGCCGTCCAGGGCGCGCACGCGCCGCTGTTCCACCAGGAACGGGTGCTCCGGCGTTCCGGTGGCGACCGGATAGGCCTGCGTGCGCGCGCCCCGGTCGAGTACCTCGCCGGAGCCCCAGTCGGTGTGCCAGATCCGGGAGTCGGCCACGTTGACCGGCACCTGCGCCCCGGCACTGCCCGGGCGGGCGAGTGCCACCTGCGGTGAGGTCCACACCGGCTCGCCGTCGCCGTCGTACATCGTGGTGGCCTGCGGCCCGCCGCAGGCCACGTGGCCCCCGGTGATGAGCACCGCTTGGCAGTCGAGGGGTGCCACGGTGCCGCCGGCAGTGTCCACGATGATGGTGTGCCGCCCGGAGGTCAGGGTGGCGTTGGCGCCCAGGTGGCCCCACTCGGGGAACAGCACCACGGCGTGCTCGGTGCCGTCGATGCGGTGCGCGGAGAGCAGCGGCTGGGTCGCCGCATCGTCCTGCAGATCGAGTGCCCCCACCTCGGCGCCGCCGGCCAGGTCCAGCACGGTGAGCCGGTCCAGGGCCCCCGGGTCGGACTGGGACAGGACCACCAGGGAGGTGTCCGTGGCGTACAGGCTCCATACTCCGGTGACCGGCACCGGCCAGGAATCGACCACCTCACCGGTGGATGCCTGCAGCACATGGGCCACCGACTGGTCGGCAGCCGGATCGGGCGCCAGGCACACCACGGTGTCACCGGGCCCGGGACGCTGGCTGCACTGCACGCCCGGAACCTCCCGTTGCCAGCGCACCGCACCGGTTCGCGGGTCCAGACCGAGCACCGCCCGGTGCTCACCGTGCTCGGCGAGCACCACCCAGGTCTGCTCGGTGGCGATGAGCGCGGCCGCGCCCATACCCGCGCGCTCCGCCACGTCCACGCTGCGCAACCGGGCCGGGGCAGGGTCGGCCGGATCGAGTTCCGGGGGGTGGAAGGTCCATACCACCGGGAAGTCCTGCGGGGCGTGCTCATCCACGGACGGGGCGCTCAGCAGGGCCCGTGCCACCAGCCACACGCCGGCGAGCAGCGCGGCGAGCACCACCACGAACAGGGCGAGCGCGCCCAGCGCCGCGAGGATGTTGCCCAGCAGGAACCGGCGATCATCGTGAGTGCGGCGGCGGGACCGTCCCGGCAAGGGGTCACCGCGGCCGCGGGCCCAGTCGGGGATGACCGGCCGGGGGCGTCGCTTTCCGGTCGGCGGCTCGGCCGGGCCCAGGCCGGTGTACGGCTCCGGTGCGGTCCCCCTGCGGCGGGCGCCGGGGCCGAAGTAGTCCGGCAGGTAGCCCTTGCCCGAGGACTGTGCCCGGCGGGTGCGCCGGCGGCGCGGGCCCTGCCGGTGCGAACCCTTGGCCACGTGCCTGCTCCTGTCTCTGACGCCGCTGACGACGACGGGGTTGGGTCTGCTCAGGGCAGGTCGAGGACCTTGAGGTGGAACATCTCGACCGAGACCAGCTGGTCATCGAGCACCCGTAACGGATGCGGGTAGTCGCGGTGCCACAGTTGCTCACCGGTCTGCAGGTCCAACCCGACGGCGCTCCACCCGACCACCACCGCGACGTCGTCGATCACCTTGACGGCGGTGAGGGAGTCGATGCCGGACATCGGCGCGCTCCAGCGGACCCGGGTCTGATCGGCGTCCAGGCTCAGGACCTCGGTCTCGCCCACCAGGAACGGGTGCTGCGGGGTGCCGGTGGCCCGCGGGTTCCCGGACGCCGATGCCAGTTCCGCCCCCACCGTGCCCGAGGTCCAGTCCATCGCCCACAGGGTTTCGTCGCGCACGTTGATCGGTACGTCGGCCTCACCGTAGGCGGGATCGGCCAGTTGCACCCGCGGGGAGGTCCAGATCTCCTGGCCGTGTGCGTCGTACAGCGTGGTCTCCCGGTAGGAGGAGCACGCCAGGGTGTCGTCCACCACCACGGCGGGGGCGCAGGGGAGCGTGCGCACGGTGCCCTCGGCGGGATCGATGAGCAGGTGCGCACTCGCTCCCAGCATCGCCACGTTCGGGCCGATGTCCCGCCATATCGGGTGCCACGGCACCGTCCGGGTGGTCCCGTCCCGTTCCCGTTCGATGAAGAACCACTCGTTCGCGTCGTCCTCCATCAGGTCCACGGACCACTGCTCGGTTCCTCCCGGTACGTCCAGCAGAGAGAGCCGGTCGTGCATCAACGGGGCGGACTCGCTGATCACCAGCAGGCCCTCGGCGCTCAGGTGCATACCCCAGACGCCGGTCACGGGTATAGGCCAGGAGTCCTGCTCCGCACCGGTGCCCGGGTCGATCAGGTAGCCGTGCCAGTCACCGTCCTGCCGGCCGGCGCACACCAACCCGCCGTCCTCGGTGGTGGCCGTGGCGCACATCCCGTCGCTCAGTTCCCGCTCCCACAGCGGGGTGCCGTCGGTCGGGTCCACGGCCGCGAGCCACCGCCGGTCCGCCGCGGTCACCGCCACGACCCAGGCCTCCGGGGTGACCGCGATCGGCGGATTGTGCCGCCCGGGGGTATCGACTTCGCTGATGGCTGCGAACTGGGGATAGCCGGACCCGGCGTCGACCAGGTCCTCCGGATGCAGTTCCCAGCGCACCGGCAGATCGACCTCGGCATCGGCGGCCAGGTCCGGTGCACCGGGGACGAACGAGGGGGGTGAAAAGGTCGAGGAGCCGAGTTGGGTGCCGACCAGCCCGGCCCCGAGCCCGACGGCGAGCACCAGGGCGGTGAGCAGCACACCGAGCCGGGTGCGGCTGCGTTTCTTCGGCTCGGCGCCCGCCGGCGTGGGAGGCGGTTCGTACGGGGTCTGCGCGGTGCCGCCGGGAGCCTGCCCGGTGCCGCCCGGGACCCCGGGATAGCGGCGTCGGCGTCGTGTTCGACGGCCGGCCGGGGCCCCGATCGTCGATGTGTCGATGAAGCCGGGGACGGGCTGGCCGGACTGAGTCGTCTGCGGGTGCCGGCCGGAGTCGGTGGGCCGGGCCGGGCCGCGCTGGTTCGACTGGCCGGCTCCGGGCCGGGGGTGCTGGGTAGTGCCGGAGCCGGCGAGCGAGTCGTACGGGGCCGGGGCCTGTCGCCGGTTGGCGGGCCGGTTGAAGTAGTCGGCCAGGTAGTCCCCGGGCACCCCGCGCACGCCGCCGTCATCCTTCCGGCCGGTCCAACGACCCACGTCACCCTCTTCTCTCGCGCTGCGAGGCCAAGGATAACGAGATCGTCATGACGAGATCGCCGGTGTGCTTGGTCACCGGCCCTCGGCGAGTAGGGCCCCGGGTTCTTACACTGGCGGGGTGAACACCTACCTGGACCATGCGGCCACCACACCGGTGCGCCCCGCCGTGGTGGAGACCTTCGCCCGGGTCGCCGCCGAGGTAGGCAACCCCTCGTCCCTGCACGCCGACGGCAGACGCGCCCGCCGCACCCTGGAGGAGGCCCGCGAGCAACTGGCCGCGGCCCTGGGTGCCGAACCCGCCGAGGTGATCTTCACCTCCGGCGGCACGGAGGCGGACAACCTCGCCCTCACCGGCACCTGGTTCCAGGTGAGCGCCCACCAGCCGCAGCGCCGGGACGTGGTGATCTCCGCCGTCGAGCATCCCGCCGTGCTGGACACCGCCCACGCCCTGGGGGACCGGCACGGGGCGCCGGTGCACCTGATCCCGGTGAACGCCGACGGCCGGGTGCGCACCGATGCGCTGGAGCAGTACCTGGACGAGCGCGGGGAACAGACCGCGGTGGCGTCGGTGATGTGGGCGAACAACGAGACCGGAGCCATCCAGCCTCTGGATGAGCTGGTGGGGCTGGCCCGCCGCCACCGGATCGTGGTGCACACCGATGCGGTGCAGGCCGTGGGCCGGGTGCCGGTCGATTTCGCCGCCGCGGACGTGGACGCACTGAGTCTGTCCGGGCACAAGCTCGGCGCCCCGGTGGGGATCGGTGCGCTGCTCGCCCGCCGGCAGACGCCGCTGACCCCGGTGCTGCACGGCGGGGGACAGGAACGATCGGTGCGCTCGGGCACGCTCCCGGTGGCCGCCGCCGCTGCCCTGGCCCACGCGGTGGAGCTGGCGGTGGCCGACCAGCAGGCCGAGCACACCCGCCTGCGGGAACTGTCCGGGATGCTCATCGAACAGGTACCGCAGATCGTGCCGGGCGCGGTGCTGCAGGGTCCGGCCGGCGACGGCGACCGGTTGCCCGGACATGTGCTGTTCACCATCGAGGGCACCGACGCCGAGGCGGTGCTGTTCGGGCTGGACATGGCGGGCATCTCCGCCGCATCCGGGGCGGCCTGCCAGGCGGGGGTGAACCAGCCCTCGCACGTGCTGCAGGCGATGGGCCTGGACGGGCCCGCGGCCCGATCCGGGTTACGGTTGACGCTGGGCCACACCAGCACCGCACAGGACGTGCAGGCACTCCTGCGGGTGCTGCCGGACGTGGTCGAACGTGCCCGGGCGGCGTTCAGCCCGCCGCGGGCCACCCAGGTGGAGGTGGGTTGATGCGAGTACTGGCAGCGCTGTCCGGCGGCGTGGACTCCGCGGTGGCCGCGGCCCGCGCGGTGGACGCCGGCCATGACGTGGTCGGGGTGCACATGGCCCTGTCCCGCTCCCGCGCCCAGCACCGCACCGGCTCGCGCGGATGCTGTTCGATCGAGGACGCCTCCGACGCCCGCCGGGCCGCCGACGTGCTCGGCATCCCCTACTACGTGTGGGACCTGTCGGAGGAGTTCGAGGACACCGTGGTGGCCGACTTCCTCTCCGAGTACGAGGCCGGCCGCACCCCCAACCCGTGCGTGCGGTGCAACGAGCACATCAAGTTCGCCGCCCTGCTGGACCGTGGGATCGCGCTGGGGTTCGATGCGGTGGCCACCGGGCACTACGCCCGCATCGAACGCCGCGAGGACGGCACCCTGGAACTGCACCGGAGCCGCGATGCGGCCAAGGACCAGTCCTACGTGCTGGCCGTGATGGGTCCGGAGCGGTTGGCGCGGTCGCTGTTCCCGCTGGGGGACGTGACCTCCAAGGACGAGGTGCGCGCCGAGGCGCAGGCACGCGGGCTGGGAGTGTCGGCCAAGCCGGACTCCTACGACATCTGCTTCGTCGCCGACGGCGACACCC
>CALKWS010000244.1 GCA_938004115.1 uncultured Ruaniaceae bacterium | reverse complement strand
GGCGGTGACCTCCACGTTCCGATCCGCGGCCACCTGCTCCATCCGCTCCAGCAGCAGGCGACGAGCCCGGTGCACGTGCCCGGGGGTATCGGCGCGGATATCCACCACCAGGTCCACCTGGCGGGGTACCACGATCGGGGAGTTGGGGAGGACGTCGAACTGGCCCACCGAGGTGACGATCGATTCCGGCGGGAACTGGTCCACTACGCCCTCCACGGCGAGCACCACGTGGGCGGCGGCGATGAGCGCGTCGCGGCGGTCGGCCATCAGCGTGGCGCCGGTGTGGGACTGTTCCCCGACCACCTGCACCAAGAGTTTCTGGGTGTACCGGCTCTCCCGGACCACCCCGATCGGCACCCGGGCACGTTCCAGACGCCGGCCCTGTTCGATGTGGATCTCGGCGTAGGCCGCCGGGGCCAGGTCCACCGGGCCGCCCAGGTAGCCGGTCCGCTCCAGCGCCTGCCGGACCGTGATGCCGGCCGGGTCCTGCGTGTCCAGGGTCCGGTCCAGGTCCAGCAACCCGGCGAAGACCGAACTGTCCATGATCGAGGGGGCGAACCGCGCGCCTTCCTCGTTGAACCAGTCCACCACCGCGAGGTTGAACCGCGGCGGTGGGGCCGAGGTGTGCGCGTCGATCACCGCCCCGACGGCGTGCAGGGCCGCGATCACCCCATAGGTGCCGTCGTACCTGCCGCCCAGCGGCTGGCTGTCCAGGTGGGACCCCACCAGCACGTAGGGCGCCTCCGGGTCCCAGGTGTGCGCCGCGAACACGTTGCCGATCCCGTCGACCCGCACGTCCAGTCCCCGCTGCCGGGCCCGGGCGCAGAACCAGTCGCGCACCTGCCCGTGCTCGACGGTCCCGGCCTGCCGGTCGATGCCGCCGCCCGGTGTGGCCCCGAACCGCGCGGTGTGGTGGAAGTCCGTCAGGAACGCCTGCTCCTGCAGGTGATGGGTGGCGTCATGCACCTGAGGGGTCATCGGTCATCCTCCATCGGTTACGTGGCCGGCGGTGCCGGTGCGTGTTCGAGGTTGGTCGGGGGCCCAGGCCCGCCGTGGTCAGGTCAGGTCCACCGGCGGGGTCAGGTCAGGTCCACCGGGCGGGCGGTCTCCGGGGTGCTCCGGGTATCGGCCTCCGTGTCCGGTGCGTCCCAGCGCTCGAGGTTGAAGTCGCGGGTGCGACGGGAGAGCTTGAGCAGCAATGCCGAGTCCCGGGGCTTGGTGACCAGGCTGACCAGCACGAACACCACGATGTTCAACAGCAGCGAGAGCAAGCCCCCGCCGCCCACGGCGAACGGGCCGGGGATCGTGGCCGGGAGCGCCGTGAACAGCACCAGCGTGGTCACGCCCACGACCAGCCCGGCGGTGGCTCCGGCGACGCTGGCCCGGCGCCAGAACAGGGCGCCGACCGTGGGGACCACCACCTGCGCCAGTCCGGCGAACGTGACCAGGCCAGCCGTCCTCTGCGAGCCGTAGGAGGGCCGTGCGGGCGGTCTCACGGCCGATCCCGGCCAGCAGGGCCAGGCGGCGGGTATCGGCCTCCACGGCGGCGCTGACGGCTTGCAGGGCCAGGACGCACAGGACGTCGAGCACGCGCCGGTCGGCGGGGCCGCCCCCGCGGGTCCAGCGGCCGGCGGCCGCGTCTGCGCGGGTCTGCACGGCGCGCACGCGGGCGGCGATGGCATCGGCGCGGGCATCGAAGGTCGGATCGTCCCCGATCTGCCGATCGGCGCTGGCGACGTACTTCACGGCCTTGTCCCACTGCCTGGCCAGCACGCTGGCGGCCTCGCCGCGGCCGCGTGGCCGGCGCGACGTTCCACGACGGCTCCAGCTGGGGATCGCGCACGTCATCGACGCCGAAGGCGTCGATCAGGTCGGCATCACGCCGGGCGTTCGCGTAGCGGCCACACATGACCACTGAGTCTGCCCGCTACGGCCGCTCCTCGCCCATGTCTGCACCAGCACCGCGACCGCGCCACGATGACTACCGACTCCCGTAGGCCGATGGGCTATTGGTGCATCCACAACACTCTGGATGCCACTCGCTTCTGTCCTACAGCGAGCTGATGAGCGCAAGGAGACCGCCGCGGGGTTTTGGCAACGAGCGGACGCGTTCTTCGCCGCTGCCAGCATCGCCGTGCGAGGGTGCTGACCGACAACGGCTTGTGCCTGAGTGGTCAGTACACCTAGCCACCGCCAACAGCATCGGCCTGGTGCCGGGGATCTGGCACGGTCCGCTGACGGAATCCTGTGGATCCTGGTCACCGTCAATGTCCTGGGGCTGCAGGCGCTGATCGGGACGCTCTGGCTCGGGAACGCCGGAGCGCGAGCAGGGCGCTGCCGGCTGCCATGGTCAGGGCGACGCCGGCTAGTGCCAGGTGTAGCGGCCACGGGATGCTGGCTTCTGCCGAGGTGTACGTGGCGGCGAGCGCGGGGACGTAACTGGCCACAGTCACCGCCGTGAGCGCACCGGAGATGAGCAACGCTGCCGGGCCGAGGAGCAGTACCGGTTCGGCGAGGATCATCGCGCGCAGGTCCCTGCGGGTGGCGCCGATGGACCGCAGGATCCGGAGCTCCTCGTTCCTGGTGCTGAACCCCATCGCGGTGGCGCTGCCGATCGCCACGAGGGTGAAGACCAGACCGGGTACCGCCAGCACCGCCAGCACCAGTAGGTTCACCTCCGCTTGGGCGTCTTGCTGGCGCTCGATCCATTCCGACACCGGTGTGGCTGTCACGCCCCGGTGGGCCGACTCCGCCGCGACGGCACTGAGGTCGGTGTCCGGGTGGAGGGTGATGAAGGCCGAGGAGGGCGCATCCCGGTGACCCTCAGACAGTTCGGCGGAGAGGAACACGGTCGGTGGAACAGCGGGTCCGGCGTCGATGACCGCCTGAATCCGGACCCGTTCGGTCGTTCCGTCGAAGAAGCCGACCTGCATCTCATCGCCGACGCTCACCTCCTGCCAGGAGGAGAACTCACTGCTGACCGCAACGTTAAGGTCCTGCGGGGTTTCCGCGGTTCCGGTGACCGTGGCGCCATGGGCGGCGAGATACCCGGGGACGTCGACGTGGATGATCTCGGTCTCGCCCGGGCCGGCGGCATAGCTGGCGGCGGCCACGGCTCGCACCGGACTGGCGGCCGCCACCCCGGCCACAGCGTCGTGCTGCGCGATCTCGGCGAGGGCCTGCTCCGGGATCGGCTGGCCGGTCAACACGAGTGAGGCCTGGGTTCGCGCATGGAGCTCGGCGGTCTCGCTCGCGGCCGTCGTCTGCAAGACGGACACCACGATCGCGCTGGCGGCGAGGAACGCGACCATGGGTGCAGCAAGGGCCGCGCTACGCCGGTGTGCCCGCTGCACCGAGGCGCGTGCGAGCCAGGCTGGCACGGTGCGGCCTGCAGCCCCGATGAGCCGGAGCAATCCGGGGAGGTAGGCCGGCCTCTGGCATACGTTAATGCATATGAACAACAAGGCGAAATGGGCGGAAACCTT
>CALKWS010000243.1 GCA_938004115.1 uncultured Ruaniaceae bacterium | reverse complement strand
CCGGTCGGGGCTACATCGCGGAACCCCTGGCACTATGCCGGGGGTTTCGTCATGTGCGGGCATGTTCGCCAGAGCCGCGACCTCGACCTCGACCGGACCGCGACCGCGACCGGCGAGTGTCGCGCCGGGACGCCGCCACGCTGGGGTTACCCTCGACTGCAGGCCTCCACATGGTCGAAAGGATCCGGACTCGATGGCGATTCACCTCCCTCACCGCCGACGTGCCCACCGCCCCACCGGGCGCTACCGCCTGCTGGGGCTCCTCGCCGTCGTCCTGCTCCTCCTCGGTGCCTGCACCGATCCCGATGGTGAGCAGTCCGAGGAGGACGCGCTCGCGCCGCAGGAGGCAGCCGCCGAGGCACTCGCCACGGCGCTGAGCACTGGCGACATGTCCGCCGCACCCCTGAGCGCCGAGGACCGCGCCCTCGCGCAGGCGGACGTCGACGAGGCCCTGGAGCAGATGGAGGGCATCGAGCGGGAGGTGGAACTCAGCTGGGTCTCCTCCCCGTACGAGGAGGACGGCGAGGTGGCCGCGGATGCGGCGATGCGGTGGGTCTGGCACGTGCCGGGTGCCGCCGAGCCCTGGGCCTACCCGATCTCGGTGCACCTGCAGGCAACCGGCGACGACGAGGGGGAGGCCCAGTGGCTGGCCACCTGGTCCCGGGATCTCATCGCCCGGGAACTGGGTGCCGACGGGGTCTTCGTCGTCGAGTACACCGACGCTGAGCGGGGCGCGATCGTGGACGGTGACGACGAGGTGCTGGTGGCCAACCGGCCCGTCTACCGGATCGGGATCGATAAGACTTTCATCGACGCCGACCAGTGGGAGGAGGACGCGCTCGCGCTGGCCGAGGAACTGGAGTTCAACGATCCGCAGGCCTACGCCGACCGGGTGCTGGCCTACGGGCCGCGGGCGTTCGTGGACGCGGTGGTGATCCCCCAGGACAACCCCGAGGGCCTGGACACCGGGGCATTGCGGGAGATCGAGGGGGTGAACTTCGTCGCCGCCGAGCGGGTGCAGGGGCCCACCGAGGGGTTCGCCCGCCCGGTGCTCGGCCGGGTGGGGGAGGCGACGGCGGAGATCATCGAGGCCTCCGAGGGCCAGGTGAGTGCGGGTGACATGGTGGGCCTGTCCGGGCTGCAGGCCCAGTACGAGGAAATCCTGCGCGGCACGCCCGGGGTGACCATCTCGGTGCGGACGGGTGCCGGCGGAGCCGGGTCCGACGGCGAGCCCGACGGTGCGACCGACGACGGCGAGACCGGCGACGGCGAGACCGGCGGGGAGGGCGACGGCGCGGGTACGGGCGGTGGGGACGGCGACGGCGCCGAGGCCACCACCCAGGAGGTGTTCAGCACCGAACCCATCGAGGGCCCGCAGTTGCGCACCACGTTGGACCCCGAGTTGCAGGTCCTGGCCGAGGAACTGCTCTCCGATGTCGAACCGGCGAGCGCCCTGGTGGCGATCCGTCCCTCCGAGGGGCACATCCTGGCCGTGGCCAGTGGTCCGGGGTCCCAGGGGTGGTCCACGGCCACACTGGGCCAGTACGCGCCGGGATCGACGTTCAAGATGGTCACGGCCCTGGCGATGCTGCGCAGCGGGATCGACCTGGAGGACACGGTGCAGTGCCCGGAATCGCTCACCGTGGACGGCTACACCTTCTCCAACAACCCCGGGTATCCCGAGGACGCTCTCGGGGACATCACCCTGCTCGAGGCGATCGCGCACTCCTGCAACACCGCGTTCGTGGCCCAGCACCAGCACCTGGAACCGGCGCAGATCGCCTCGGCGGCCGCTGCCCTGGGGCTGATCGACCAGGACGACCAGGGCTACCCGCTGTTCACCGGCTCGGTGCCCCAGGACGTCAGCACCACCGAGCACGCCGCGGCGATGATCGGCCAGGGTCAGGTCCTGGCCTCGCCGGTGGGGATGGCGGTGGTGGCCGCCTCGCTGTCCGCCGGCCAGACCGTGGCGCCCACCATGCTGCGGGATCTGGAGGACTTCCTCGCCGCCGGGGAGGTCGCCGGTCCGGGTGAGGACGTGCAGGACGGTGCCGGCCAGGACGAGGGTACGGACCAGGGCGACGGTACGGACCAGGGCGACGGTGCGGACCAGGACGAGGGTACGGACCAGGACGCAGGTACCGAGGACGAGTCCGCCGGTGTGCCCGGTGACGACGGCGCAGCAGGTGACGGCACCGGCCCCGAGGAGGAGGCGCCGTCGTTCGAGCGCGTCCCGCTGACCAACGAGGAGGCCGCCGTACTGCGACAGGCGATGCGCGCGGTCGTGGTCGACGGGACCACCCCGATGCTGCAGGAGGTGTCCGGCAGCCCGGTGGTGGCCAAGAGCGGCACCGCCGAGCACGGCACCGACGGCACCGTGCGCGCCTGGGTGATCGCGATCCAGGACGACCTGGCCGTGGCCGCCTTCGTGGAGGACGGGGAGTACGGCGCTGCCACGGCCGGACCGCTGGTGCAGGAGTTCCTCGACGCGCTGAACTAGCCGGGCCGATGCGGGCGAGGCGGTGCCATGCCGTGCCGTGCCGATGAGCGCCACGGGAGCGGCGGCATTGCTCGACGAGCGTCACCGGCGTGTTCTGTTTACCGTGGTGGCCATGCGAGTCGTGATTGCCGGAGGACATGGCCAGATCGCCCAGCATATTGAGCGCTGCCTGGTGCGGCGCGGCGATCAGGCGGTCGGCCTGGTGCGCAACCCCGACCACGTGCCGGTCCTGGAGGCGCTGGGCGCCGAGGCGCGGGTGGTGGATCTGGAGAACACCGACGAGGCCCTGGTGGCCGATGCGCTCGCCGGGGCCGACGCGGCCGTGTTCGCAGCCGGTGCCGGCCCGGGCAGCGGCATCCCGCGCAAGGACACCATGGACCGTGCCGGTTCGGAGTTGTTCGCCCGGGCCGCCAAACGTGCCGGCGTCTCGCGGTACGTGCTGATCTCGGCGATGGGGGCGGAGGTGGAGCCGGGCCCGGATGTGGACCCGACCTTCGCGGCCTACCTGCGTGCCAAGGGGCTGTCGGAGCGGTCGCTGCGGGCGATGGAACTGGACTGGACGATCCTGCGGCCGGGCATGCTCACCAACGACGACCCCACCGGACTGGTCGAGTTGGCCCCCGGGGTAGCACGGGGTGAGGTGTCCCGGGCGGATGTGGCCGAGGTGATCGTCGCGCTCCTGGACGAACCGCGCACCGCCGGGATGGCGCTGGAACTGGTCGGCGGGCGCACTCCGATCAAGCAGGCGGTGGCCGACTCGTTCCGGACCGTGGACATCCACCACCGTCGCGCCGGACGTACCTGAGTCCGGCCCGTTCCCGGGCCGGCCGAGTCCCGGGCCG
>CALKWS010000242.1 GCA_938004115.1 uncultured Ruaniaceae bacterium | reverse complement strand
CGATGCGGCCCCGGTCGCCCCGACGGTGCGGCCCCGGTCGCCCCCGCGGGAGCGGCGGGTCGATCTAGACTGAGCCCCATGACGTCCACGGCGAACCCTCGCACCGATCCCGGCTCCCGCTCCGGTGCCGCGGTGGCCGACCAGGCCCGCACCCTGGTCGGTGCCGCCGAGTTGACCAACACGGCGTTGCGCCGCTACCTGCACGGCCTGCCCGGGGTGGACCAGGTGGGCGCCGATGCCCGCGCGGCGATGCTGGGCACCCGGTCGATCAAGACCACCGCCAAGGCATGGGCGATCGACACCGCGATCTCCATGATCGACCTGACCACCCTGGAGGGCGCCGACACCCCCGGCAAGGTCCGCTCCCTGGTGGCCAAGGCCCGCACGCCGGACCCCTCCGACCCCACCTGCCCCCGCCCGGCCGCGGTCTGCGTGTACCCCGACCTGGTGCCCGAGGCGCTGGAGGCGATCGGGGACGCCGGCATCAACGTCGCCTCCGTGGCCACCGCCTTCCCCGCCGGCCGGGCCAGCCGGCAGGTACGCCTGGCCGACACCCGCGAGGCCGTCGCCGCCGGGGCTCACGAGGTGGACATGGTGATCGACCGGGGCGCGTTCCTCGCCGGGGACTACCTGAAGGTGTACGAGGACATCGCGGCCGTGCGCGAGGCCTGCCAGGACGTGTCCGGCGACCAGCGCCCCGCGCACCTGAAGGTGATCCTGGAGACCGGGGAGCTGGCCACCTACGACAACGTGCGGCGCGCGTCCTGGTTGGCGATGCTCGCCGGCGCAGACTTCATCAAGACCTCCACCGGCAAGGTCTCCCCCGCCGCGACGCTGCCGGTGACGGTGGTGATGCTGGAGGCGGTGCGGGACTTCCTGGCCGCGACCGGCGCCCACGTGGGGGTCAAACCCGCGGGCGGGATCCGCACCTCCAAGGACGCCATCAGGTACCTCGTCGCCGTCAACGAGGTCGCCGGACCGGACTGGCTCACCCCGGACCTGTTCCGCTTCGGTGCCTCCAGCCTGCTCAACGACGTGTTGCTGCAGCGCCAGAAGTTGGCCACCGGTGCCTACTCCGGTCCCGACTACGTCACCATCGACTGAAGGACGCCGCATGACTGCCTTCGACTATGCCCCGGCCCCGGAGTCCCGCTCCGTGGTGGACATCGCCTCCTCCTACGGCTTGTTCATCAACGGTGAGTTCACCGAGGCCGCCTCCGGTGAGACCCTGAAGACCATCAACCCGGCCACCGAGGAGAACCTGGCCGAGGTGGCGGTGGCCGGCACCGACGACGTGGAACGCGCCGTACGTGCCGCGCGCACCGCGTTCGAGCGCACCTGGGGCCCGATGCCCGGTTCGGAGCGGGCGAAGTACCTGTTCCGCATCGCCCGGCTGCTGGCCGAGCGGTCCCGGGAGTTCGCCGTGCTGGAGGTCCTGGACAACGGCAAGCCGATCCGGGAGGCCCGGGACGTGGACATCCCCCAGGCGGCGGCGCACTTCTTCTACTACGCCGGGTGGGCGGACAAACTCGACTACGCCGGCCGGGGCGCCGCTCCGCGCCCGCACGGGGTCGCCGCCCAGGTGATCCCGTGGAACTTCCCGCTGCTGATGCTGTCGTGGAAGATCGCCCCGGCGCTGGCGGCGGGCAACACCGTGGTGCTCAAACCCGCCGAGACCACGCCGCTGACCGCGCTGTTGTTCGCCGATCTGCTGCAGCAGGCCGAGTTGCCGCCGGGGGTGGTGAACATCATCACCGGTGCCGGACGCACCGGGGCGGACCTGATCGCCCACCCCGATGTGGACAAGGTGGCCTTCACCGGTTCCACCAAGGTCGGCAAGCAGATCGCCCGCCAGGTGGCCGGGACGCACAAGCACGCCACCTTGGAACTGGGCGGCAAGGCCGCGAACATCATCTTCGACGACGCGCCGGTGGACCAGGCGGTCGAGGGGATCGTGAACGGGATCTACTTCAACGCCGGGCAGGTGTGCTGTGCCGGGTCGCGGCTGCTGGTGCAGGAGTCGGTCGCCGATGAGGTGATCGACCGGCTCAAGGCGCGGTTGAGCACCCTGCGGGTGGGTGACCCGATGGACAAGAACACCGACGTCGGTGCGGTGAACTCGGCGATGCAACTGCAGCGCATCACCGATCTGGCCAATGCCGGGGACGCCGAGGGGGCGGTGCGGTGGAGCGCTCCGGGTGACCTGCCGACCAAGGGGTACTGGTTCCCGCCGACGATCTTCACCCAGGTGGCCTCGGCGCACCGGATCGCCCGAGAGGAGATCTTCGGGCCGGTGCTGTCGGTGCTGACGTTCCGCACGCCCGATGAGGCGATCGCCAAGGCCAACAACACCCCCTACGGGCTGTCCGCCGGGGTGTGGACCGAGAAGGGGTCGCGGATCCTGGCGATGGCGGACAAGATCCGCGCGGGGGTGGTGTGGGCCAACACGTTCAACAAGTTCGACCCCACCAGCCCCTTCGGTGGGTACAAGGAATCCGGGTACGGACGTGAGGGCGGGCGCCACGGCCTGCTCCCCTACCTGATCGAGGGAGGCACCCAGTGAGCCGGGTGGATGTGCGCAAGACGTACAAGTTGTTCATCGCCGGGAAGTTCCCCCGTTCGGAGTCCGGGCGCACCTACCCGGCGGCCACGCGGCGGGGGAAGTTCCAGGCGAACGTGGCCCAGGCCTCCCGTAAGGACGCCCGGGACGCGGTGCGGGCGGCACGTGCCGCACAACCGGGGTGGGCCGGGGCGACGGCGTACAACCGCGGGCAGGTGCTGTACCGGGTGGCCGAGTTGCTCGAGGAGCGCCGGGACCAGTTCGTCGGCCAGGTGCGCGCCGGGGAGGGCGTGAGCGCCAAACGGGCCGAGGATCTGGTCTCCGCGGCGATCGACCGTTGGGTCTGGTACGCAGGCTGGTCGGACAAGGTCGCGCAGGTTGCCGGTAACGCCAATCCGGTGGCCGGCCCGTACTTCAACATCTCCACCCCCGAGCCGACCGGTGTGGTCGCGGTGATCGCCCCGCAGCAGTCCTCGTTGCTGGGGCTGGTGTCGGTGCTGGCGCCGGTGATCGTCACTGGCAACACCGCCGTCGTGCTGGCCTCGGCCGACCGGCCGCTGCCCGCGGCGACGCTCTCGGAGGTGCTGGCCACCTCCGACGTGCCCGCCGGGGTGGTGAACGTGCTCACCGGCCGCACCGCCGAGGTGGCTCCGCACCTGGCCGCGCACGCCGACGTCAACGCGATCGATGTCTCCGGTGCCGTGGGTGCCGAGGGGATCACCTGGGGGGAACTGGAGGAAGCCGCCGCGGAGACGCTCAAGCGGGTGCGCCGCCCGCTGACGGACGAGGAGCCGGACTACGCCGCGGAACAGTCGCTGTCCCAGATCCTGACGTTCACCGAGGTCAAGACCGTCTGGCACCCCAAGGGCGCCTGAGTCCCTGCGGTCCAGCGGGACGACGATCCGACCATCCGACCATCCGACCATCCGACCACCGAGGAGCATGACGTGACCCAGCCCCCTGCCGGCAACGGCCCGTACCCGGGCGAGCACGGCCACGCCAGCGGACCACCACCGGCG
>CALKWS010000241.1 GCA_938004115.1 uncultured Ruaniaceae bacterium | reverse complement strand
CCGGCCTCACCGGTCGCGCAGGTCGCGCACACCGGCCTCCACGGTGCGGGCGATACCGGCGGCCAGGGCAAGGCGGTACGGCAGCACCTCGCCGTCGGCATCACTACCGAAGATCAGCGTGACCTCCTGCGGCTGCAGGACCACCCAGCCCCCGGTGGCACGCAGGCCGCTGGTGAACTCCGCCAAGGCCTCCACCAGGGGTTGCCCACCGTGGTCACCGACGTGGGCCAGCGCCCCGGTGACGGCTATCGGCAGGCCGGTGAACTCGACCGGCACGAACCCCGGGACCTCCCGCACCAGCCCGGCATCGAAGGCCGCGAGCCGTGGCAGTTCCGCGTCGGTCCGGATACGGACGAACTGGCGGCGTCGGCGATGCGCCCACGCCGTGCCCGCCGGACGCACCCAGACCTGCCAGGACTCCACGCGGGCCTGCCGCCCGTCCCAGGAACCGATCAGGGTCTGGTCCCACCGCCTCGGATCCGCCTCCGGTGCGCGCAGTTGGTCGGGAAACGGCACCTCAGGCCGCGGCCCGCGCCCGGGATGGGCATCGGTGGCGGACCGGGTTGCTGGATCGCCGGGGCCCTCGTACACGGCCCACTGCTGCGCCCGCGCCCACGCGGCCGCCTCGGCGCGAAGGGAGGCCTGGATCCGTTCGGCGATCCGCTGCCGATACCCGCGCAGCAGGATCAAGCCCGCCACCAGGGCGCCCAGACCTCCCACGACGGCGCCAAGGCCCAGCATCCACACCGGTGCCCCGAGCCGGGCCAGCGTCCGGAAGATGAGCCCGCTGGCCACCACCGCCCCCACCGGTACGGCGATCGCCCCCGCCAGCGCATACCGGCCGCTGCGCCGTTCCACCGCCACTGCGCGCGCGTCCCGCATCAGCCTGCCCTCGTCCGACTCACCGGCCTCGACGCTACTACCTCGCCAGGTCAGTACGCTCGTCCCGGTGACCTCCCTCCTCCTCGCCTCCGCCTCCCCGGCTCGCGCCGCCCTGCTGCGCGCCGCCGGCGTCCAGCCCCTGATCCATCCGGCCGACGTGGATGAGGACGCGGTCCTGGCCGCAGCCCGCGCCGACCAGCCGGCCCTGCCACCGCGCGATGCGGTGGCGCTCCTGGCGCGCGCGAAGGCCGAACACGTGGCCGCGTCGGGACCGGCGGCGGACCTGGTGCTCGGCTGTGACTCCCTGCTGGAACTGGACGGCCAGGCGCTGGGGAAACCCCGGACCGCAGAGGTCGCGCGGAGGCGGTGGCGCACCATGCGCGGGCGCACCGGCGTGCTGCACACCGGGCACTGGCTGATCCGCACCGCTCCGCCCGCCGGCGGGAAATCCACCGCCGTCGGCGCGGTCAGTTCCACCGCCGTCACCTTCGCCGACATCACCGACGCCGAACTCGAGGCCTACCTGGCCACCGGTGAACCGCTCGCGGTAGCCGGCGGGTTCACGATCGACGGCCGCGGCGGGGCGTTCGTGCGCCGGATCGACGGCGACCATCACACGGTCGTGGGTCTGAGCCTGGTCACGCTGCGCGAACTCCTCCCCCGGGTCGGCTACCAGTGGATCGACCTATGGACGTAGGAGTCCCGACCTACTTGTACATACCGGACTAGCGAACCTGACGTCTCGGCGTCGACCACGCTGCCACTTTGTAGACTTCACACAACCCCCGAGCGCGGGGGTTGCCCGCCGCTACGAACTTGGGGCACACACCCCGGCCGGGTTCTCCCCCACCATGGCGGGAGTACTACCGTGGTCCATCGCTAGCCCGGATCGACCTGTGACCACAAGGAGACTGCATGACGACGTCCACCGCGCCGCAGGTCGACGCCCCCCACCTGCGCAAGGTGCTGATCGCCAACCGCGGTGAGATCGCCGTCCGCATCGCCCGCGCCTGCCGGGACGCCTCGCTGGCCTCCGTCGGGGTGTACGCCGACCCGGACCGGGATGCCATGCACGTGCAGTTGGTGGACGAGGCGTTCGCCCTCGGCGGGGCGCGCGCCCAGGAGACCTACCTGGACATCGGCAAGATCCTGGACGTGGCCCGCCGCAGCGGCGCCGACGCGGTCCACCCCGGTTACGGGTTCCTGGCCGAGAACGCCGAGTTCGCCAGCGCGGTGATCGACGCCGGACTGACCTGGATCGGCCCGCCACCGGCGGCCATCGATGCCCTGGGGGACAAGGTCTCGGCCCGGCACATCGCCCACGAGGTAGGCGCCCCGCTGGTGGCCGGGACCCCCGAACCGGTAGCCGATGCGGCTGCGGTACACGACTTCGTCGCCGAGCACGGGCTGCCGATCGCGATCAAGGCGGCCTACGGCGGTGGCGGGCGGGGCCTGCGCGTGGTCCGCGCCCGGGAGGACATCGACGAGCAGTTCGATGCCGCGGTGCGCGAGGCCCAGGCCGCCTTCGGCCGCGGAGACTGCTTCGTGGAGCAGTTCCTGGACCGCCCCCGCCACGTGGAGACCCAATGCCTGGCCGACGCCCACGGCACCGTGGCGGTGCTGTCCACCCGGGACTGCACGCTGCAGCGCCGGCACCAGAAACTCGTGGAGGAGGCCCCCGCCCCGTTCCTCAGCGCCGAGCAGCAAGACCAGCTGGAGGAGGCCTCCCGCGCCATCCTCCGCCGGGCCGGATACGTGGGCGCCGGGACCTGTGAGTTCCTCATCGGCACCGACGGCACCATCTCCTTCCTGGAGGTCAACACCCGCCTGCAGGTGGAGCACTGCGTGACCGAGGAGATCACCGGAATCGACCTGGTGCGCGAACAGTTCCGCATCGCCGCCGGCGAGCCGCTGGGGTACACCGAGGTCACCACCCGCGGCCACGCGATCGAGTTCCGGCTCAACGGAGAGGACCCCTACAACTCCTTCATGCCCGCCCCGGGCACGCTGACCGCGTTGCGCTGGCCCGGCGGGCCGGGGGTGCGGGTGGACACCGGCGTGCAGGCCGGGGACGTCATCTCCGGGGCGTTCGACTCGATGCTCGCCAAGGTGATCATCACCGGCGCCGACCGCGCCCAGGCGATTCAACGCGCCCGGCGCGCGCTGGCCGAGACCGAGGTCAGCGGCATCCCCACCGTGCTGCCGTTCTTCACCGCGGTGCTCGACGAACCCGACTTCGCCGCGCAGTCCGCCGACCAGTTCGCGGTGCACACCACCTGGATCGAAACTGAGTTCGCCGGCCGGCTCACCCGCCCCGCACCGGCCACCGACGCCGCCCCCTCCACTCCGCCGGCCACCACCCCGGAGGAGGAGACCGAACGGGTCGTGGTGGAAGTCGGTGGCAAACGCCTCGAAGTGGTGCTACCCGCCGGACTCAGCCGCCGCGCCGGACGCACCAAGTCCCCACGCCGCACCTCCCGCAGGAACACCCCGCGGGCCTCCGGCGGGGCCGCGGGCAACGGCCTGGCCTCACCCATGCAGGGCACCGTGGTGAAGGTCGCGGTGGAGGAAGGCCAATCGGTCCAGGAAGGCGACCTGGTGGTGGTGCTGGAGGCGATGAAGATGGAACAGCCGCTGAACGCCCACCGGTCCGGGACAGTGACGAACATCGCCGCGGCCGTCGGTCAGACCGTCGGTGCCGGCACGGTGCTGTGCCAGATCGAACCGGAGACGCCCACTGACTCCTGAGCGGCCCGCGGACGGCGACGGGTGGGTGCACTGCCGGTGCGGCCAACGGCACTGGGGTCGCTACGGCGCCGCCGGGCTGCTGCTGGCCGACGACGCCGGTCACGTGGTGCTGCAACACCGCGCCCCGTGGTCCCACCACGGCGACACCTGGGGCATCCCCGGTGGTGCCCGCAACCGGGATGAGTCCGCGGTGGCGGCCGCCGTGCGCGAAGCCGGAGAGGAGGCGGGGGTCACCGGCCCGGTGAGCCCGCACGCCACGTACGCGCTCGTGCACCCGGACTGGAGTTACACCACGGTGGTGGCCCGCACCTCCACGGAACTGCCGGTGCGGGCCACCGACCACGAGAGCGTGGAGGTGCGGTGGCACCCGATCGACGACGTTGCCCGCCTACCGCTGCTGGCTGCCTTCGCGCAGGCCTGGCCGGTGCTGCAACAGATGCTGCGCACCCGGGCGGTGCTGGTGGTGGACGCCGCGAACGTGGTGGGGGCGCGCCCCGATGGGTGGTGGCAGGACCGAGCCGGGGCCACCACCCGGCTGGCCCGCCGGCTCGCCCGGCTGACCGAGGACGGCGCACCGGCGGATCTGCTGGACCTGCCCGGGCACACCTGGTGGCCCCAGGTGGTGCTGGTCACCGAGGGCAAGGCCCGGGCCGCAGCACCGGTGCCCGGGGTGCACACCGTGGCGGCGGACGGCAGCGGCGATGATGCGATCGTCGACGCCGTCACGCACCTGCTCGACGGGACCGAGCCAGGCGAGGCGGGGACAGGCGAGACGGGGAGGGGCGAGGCGGCGACGAACGCGCAGGCGCCGCACGTGCGGGTCATCACCGCCGACCGGGCGTTACAGCAGCGAGTCCGCACCGCCGGGGCCACCGTGCAGGGCCCGCGAAAGTTGTGGCAGGTGCTGGACGCCCTGCCGGATGCCCAGGATCGGTGAATTCCGCCCGCCACGGGGTTGCATCGGGCCGGCGAACGCGCAACGGTGGAAGGGCCCGAGGCGCTGACGCGGAGCACGCTTGTTCCGTGCAGCGTCACTGCCGAAGGAAGGAAGCCCCGTGCTTACCCTGACCCAGAACGCCCAGTCCGCCATCAAGGCGATCACCGCGGAGGCCGGCCTGCCCGACTCCGGCGGGGTGCGCATCGCCGTCACCGAGGAGGGCAGCCAACTCCAGATGGAACTGGCCCCTGAACCACAGGCCGGTGACGACGTGATCGACACCGAAGGTGCACGAGTGTTCACCTCCGAGGAAGCCACCCAGATGCTCGACGGGCAAGAACTGGATGCTGGCGAGACCCCGGAGGGCACCGGATTCACCCTGCGCCAACAGACCTGACCTAGTTCTCGCACAGGCCCGGGTGCCCGTACCCGGGCCTGTGTCGTGTCCGGACCGCTCCCGGTTCCGGACCCACTCTCCCGGTTCCGGCCCTACTGCCCGACGCCCGGATGTGACCGGCCCGCCGACACCCGCGTGTAACCCGGCCCGCCGACACCCGCGTGTGACCGGGCGCGCCGACACCCGCGTGTATCTGGGAGCGCCCGCGTACGCTGAGCACATGAGCACGCGCCGCGCCTGGGGCACCGGGCTGGCCACCTGCACCGCTCGCGGGCAGACCCTGGCGGTGTGGTACCCCGAGCCGTCCCTGGGAGATCCGAGTCCGGGCTCGGCCGGACCGTACGGCGTGCCCGCAGACCTGGCCGCGCTCGCCGAGGCCGACCCGGACCGCGCCGCCCATCACCAGGTGCGCCGGGTGTCGATCGACCTGGACGAGCCGCCGGCCGGCGCAGAGGACGCCTACCTGCGGCTGCACCTGCTGTCCCACCGACTGGCCCGGCCCAACTCCCTCAACCTGGACGGCATCTTCGAGGTGCTGCCCACCGTGGTGTGGACCTCGGCCGGGCCGTTCGCCGCGGCTGACTTCGAGCGCACCCGGCTGGCGCAGCGGGTCGCCCACCCCGAGACCGCGCTACAGGTGTACGGGGTGGACAAGTTCCCGAGGATGACCGACTTCGTGGTTCCTGCGGGGGTCCGGATCGCCGACGCCGACCGGGTGCGGCTGGGGGCCTACCTGGCCGAGGGCACCACGGTGATGCACGAGGGCTTCGTCAACTTCAACGCCGGGACCCTCGGTCCGGTGATGGTGGAGGGCCGGATCTCCCAGGGGGTGGTGGTCGGGGAGGGCAGCGACATCGGGGGCGGGGCGTCCATCATGGGCACGCTCTCCGGCGGGGGCACCGACCGGATCCGGGTGGGCCGGCGCTGCCTGCTGGGCGCCAACAGCGGCATCGGCATCTCCCTGGGCGATGACTGCGTGGTCGAAGCAGGGCTGTACGTCACCGCCGGCACCAAGGTCGCCTTCGAGGGCCGCGTGGTCAAGGCCGGGGCGCTGTCGGGCCGGGACGGGCTGCTGTTCCGCCGCCATTCCACTACCGGTCAGGTCGAGGCACTCCGGCGCACCGGGGAGACGATCGCCCTGAACGCGGCGCTACACACCTGAATCGCCGGGGCGGTCGGGTGTCTCGGCGTCCCCGTGCGCTGGCGCCACAACCCGCTCGGCATGCAGGCTCGCCACCACCGCGGCCACCAGCACCACCCCGATCACCCCCAGGCTCTGCGCCGTTGAGGCGTGGTAGGACTCCACCACGTTCTCCACGATCAGCGTGGCCCCGATGTACAGCAGGATGACGGCCACCGCGACCTTCAGGTACCGCAGCCGCTCGGCCACTCCGGCCAGGAGGTAGAACATCGCCCGCAGGCCCAGCAGGGCGAATCCGGTGGCACACGTGGCCACCACCACGTCGGTGCTGATGGACAGCACCGCCGGCAGAGCGTCCAGTGCCATGACGATGTCGGTCAGTTCCACCAGGACCAGCGCGAGCAGCAACGGGGTGGCGACCCACCGACCGCCCTCGCGCACCACGAACCGGTCTCCCCGGAACCCGTCGGTGGTGCGGATGACTCGGCCCACCACCCGGGCGAGCGCCGAATTCTGCGCGCCTGCGTCGTCGTCGGGCTCCTCGTGACGTTCGCGCCACATCTTGATCCCGGCCCAGATCAGGAACGCCCCGGCGGCCCACAGCACCCAGGTGAACCGTTCCATGATCGCCACCCCGGCGTTGACCGCCCCGAACCGCAGCACCAGGGCGCCCAGCACCCCGTAGAGCAGCACCCGCCGCTGGGCCGCCTTCGGCACCCCCAGGGATGTGAAGACCACGAGCCACAGGAACACGTTGTCCACCGACAGCGCCTTCTCCACCAGGTAGGCACCGAAATAGTCCCCGGCGGCACCGTCCCCGTAACGGGGCATGACCACCAACCCGAAGACCACGGCCGCGCCCACCCAGATCACGGACCAGGTCAACGCCGAGCGTAACGTCACTGTCACGCCCCGGCGGTGCACCACGAACAGGTCCACGACCAGCAACGCCACCACCACGACCGCGAAGATCGTGAGCACCTGCGTCCCGCTCATCGCCCTCCCCTCACCGCACACCTCGGCCGACGATGGTCGAGGCTACCCCGCCGCGGCGACATCGAGGCCCGGATGGTGCGCTCCCTGCGGCCAGGCCGCGGCCCGGAAGGTGCACTCCCTGCGATCAGAACGGGGCGAGGGAGTGCCACAACGACCCGAGCAGCAACGCGCCGAGGAACGCCCACCCACCGGTGTACCGCTGCGGCCGGGCGGGCATCGGGGTGCGCCGCCACGCCGGCACCGGCTCCAGCAGGAGGAACACCGCCCACAGCACCGGCACCGCGGCGGCCAGCCAGAACCACGCCCATTTGGCGGCCAGCCGCGGCTGTGGACCGGCGATGAGCACCAGCAGGGCGCCGAGTCCCACCACCGCCGGCCAGTTCACCACCAAGGTCGGCCGGAGGGTCATCGGCTCCACCGTGGTGACCTGCACCCGGGCCGGGGAAGTCGTCGCAGCGGCCAGGATAAGTTCCCCCTCATCGTGCCGGTCCAGCCCGGTGGTGGGTTGCCCGGGCGTGGTGGGCTGCCCGGCTCTGGAGGGCTGCTCGGGCACAGTGACGTCGTAGTAGGCGTACCCGTCGCGGCCGCTGCTGACCGTCCACTCCACCCGCAGGGACATGAGGCCGTGCATATCCGGGGGCGGGCGCTCGATCGACACCGATTCCACCGTGCCGTCGGACAACTCCGTCAGCAGGTGCCCGGTGGTGCGTTCGGCGGGCAGCTGCCAGGCGTGCAGCACCGACAGGAGGAAGCAACCGAGCAGCGCCACCCGCAGCACCAGCGCCGTACGGCTCGAGGGCGGCACCGAGCCCGCCAGCACATCTGCGGGCAACGCCGGCCGGAGATCGGAAGCAGCGGTGCCTGACATCACCTTCACCCTAGCGGTGGAGGCGACTGCGGGAGGCCGCTCGCGCTCGGCGGTCGGCGCCCCGGCGGCGGGTCAGCGCTGGTCGATCGGGACGTAGTCGCGTTCGGTCGCCCCGGTGTACACCTGGCGCGGCCGGCCGATCTTGGTGGCCGGGTCGGACATCATCTCGCGCCACTGGGCGATCCACCCGGGGGCGCGGCCCACGGCGAACAGCGGGGTGAACATGTTGGTGGGGAAGCCCATCGCCTTGTAGATCACCCCGGTGTAGAAGTCCACGTTGGGGTACAGGCGCCGCTGGATGAAGTAGTCATCGGACAGGGCGATCTTCTCCAGCCGCTGGGCGATCTCGAGCAGTTCGTCCTGGACACCCAGTTCCTGCAGCACCTCGGCGGCCACGTCCTTGACGATCGCCGCCCGCGGGTCGTAGTTCTTGTACACCCGGTGGCCGAAGCCCATCAGGCGCACGCCCGCTTCCTTGTTCTTCACCCGCTGCATGAAGGTGTCCACGTCGTCGTCGGAGTCCTTGATCTCCTGCAGCATCGTCAGCACGGCCTCGTTCGCCCCGCCGTGCAGGGGTCCGGACAAGGCGCCGATGCCCGCGGAGATGCTCGCGTAGAGGTTGGCGTGGGCGGACCCGACGATGCGCACCGTGGAGGTGGAGCAGTTCTGCTCGTGGTCGGCGTGCAGGATGAGCAGCAGGTTCAGCGCCTTCACCAGGGACGGGTTCTGCTCGTAGGCGCCACCGTCGTCGGCGGCGAAACTCATCCGCAGGAAGCCCTCCAGGTAGTTCAGGGACGGGTCCGGGCCGATCATCTCCTTGCCCTGGGAGCGACGGAACGCGTAGGCGGCGATGGTGGGCAGCTTCGCCAGCAGCAGCACGGTGGCCAGTTCCACCGCGTGCTCATCGAAGGGGTCCACGCTCTCGGGGTAGTACCCGGGCAGGGCCGAGACCGCCGACGACAGCACCGCCATCGGGTGGGCGTCGGTGGGGAACGCCCCGATGAGCGCCTTGAAGTTGTCATGCAGGTGGGTGTGGCGCTCCACCCGCTCCACGAACGCCGACAATTGCTCGGAGGTGGGCAACTCGCCGTGGATCAGCAGGTAGGCCACCTCCAGGAAGGAGGCCCGCTCGGCCAACTGGTCGATCGGGTAGCCGCGGTAGCGCAGGATGCCCGCATCACCGTCGATGTAGGTGATCTTGGACTCGCAGTTCGCGGTGTTCATGAAGCCCGTGTCCAGGGTGACCAGGCCCGTCTCCTTCAGCAGGGAGGAGATCACCACACCGTCGTTCCCCTCGCTCGCCCGCACCCTGGGGAACTCCAGCGTCTGGCCGTCCACCTGGAACGTTGCGGGGGGAGATGTGGCGTCAGTCATGTCTTTCCCTTCGTGGAAGTACCGCAATTCACCCATCGGCGCGGGGTTCGCACGCCGTGGCGATCCTCGAGCCAACCTATCGTTCGCGTAAAGGTGGTGACCAATTCCGTCATGAGGTTCTTATCACCCTTTCGCGTGCGTGCGCGGTGGGCGAAGGTCACCGGCCGCCCCGCCGACCCAGGCACCGCGCCAACCACCCAATTGGACGGTTCCGGCGCGCGCTGCGGCCCCCGCACCGC
>CALKWS010000240.1 GCA_938004115.1 uncultured Ruaniaceae bacterium | reverse complement strand
GCGACTCCACCGCGAAGGAGATGCCTTCGGGTGCGGTGACCGTCACCGGGTGGGAGAAGCCCAGGGCGAACTCCAGGCTCTGGCCCTTGGCCACCACGCGGTATCCGGTGCCGACGATCTCGAGTTTCTTCTCATAGCCCTGGCTCACGCCGTGGACCAGGTTGGCCAGCAGGGTGCGGGTCAACCCGTGCAACGACCGCGCCTCGCGGCTGTCGTCCGGACGGCTCACGGTCAGCGCACCGTCGTCGTCCTTGGTCACGGTCAGTGGTTCGGGCACGGTGTGCTGCAGCGTTCCCTTCGGGCCCTTGACGGTGACGTGGGCACCGTCGATGCTCACCTCCACGCCGCTGGGCACGGGAACGGGGTACTTACCGATACGTGACATATCCGATCCCTCCCGTCACCAGACGTAGGCGAGGACTTCCCCGCCCACGCCCTTCTTGGCCGCTTGCCTGTCGGTGAGCAGGCCGGAGGACGTGGACAGGATCGCCACGCCCAGGCCGCCGAGCACCTTGGGCAGATTGTTGGACTTCGCGTACACCCGCAGGCCCGGCTTGGACACGCGCCGCAGTCCGGCGAGCGAACGCTCCCGGTTCGGCCCGAACTTCAGCGTCAGGGTCAGGGTCTTGCCGACGTCGGCGTCCTCGACGCTCCAGCCGGCGATGTAGCCCTCGGCCTGCAGGATCTCGGCGATGTGCGCCTTGAGTTTGGAGTACGGCATCGAGGCCGTCTCGTGGTACGCCGAGTTCGCGTTGCGCAGCCGCGTCAGCATGTCGGCGATGGGGTCTGTCATAGTCATGGGGCGGGATGCCCTTCCTCGTCGTGGTTTCCGCTATGGACCTTCGACGTAGTCGTTCTTACCAACTGCTCTTGGTCACGCCGGGGAGTTCGCCCCTCAGGGCCATGTCCCGCAGGCAGATACGGCACAGGCCGAACTTGCGGTACACCGACCGCGGTCGGCCGCACTTGGTGCACCGGGTGTAGCCCCGCACAGCGTATTTCGGCTTGCGGTTGGCCTTGTTGATGAGCGCAGTCTTGGCCACGTCAGTTCTCCTTGAACGGGAAGCCCAGGCGACGCAGCAGGGCACGGCCCTCGTCGTCACTGGAGGCGGTGGTCACGACCGTGATGTCCATCCCCCGGACCCGGTCGATCTGGTCAGGGTCGATCTCCAGGAAGACCGACTGCTCGGTCAGTCCGAAGGTGTAGTTACCGTTGCCGTCGAACTGCTGGGGCGGCAGTCCGCGGAAGTCGCGGATCCGTGGCAGGGCCAGGGTCAGGAGCCGGTCCAGGAACTCCCACATCCGGTCCCCGCGCAGGGTGACCGAGGCGCCGATCGCCTGCCCCTCGCGCAACTTGAACTGCGCGATGGACTTGCGGGCACGGTTCACGCGCGGCTTCTGCCCGGTGATCAGGGTGAGGTCGCGAATCGCGCCCTCGATCACCTTGGAGTCACGCGCCGCGTCCCCCACGCCGGTGTTCACCACGATCTTGACCAGACCGGGCACCTGGTGGACGTTGCGGTAACCGAACTCGGTCTGCAACTCCCCGAGGATCTCCTCGCGGTACTTGGTCTTCAGCCGCGGCACGATCCGTGCCGGCCGGGTGTCGGTGCTGGTGCTCATGAGATGTCCTTACCGGAGCGCTTGGCCACCCGGACCCGGGTGTTGCGGGTACGCCCGTCACGCTCGACTTCCTCGGTGCGGTAGCCGACCCGGGTGCCCTTCTTGGTCTCCGGGTCGACCAGCATCACGTTGCTGACGTGGATAGGGGCCTCGACCGTCTCGATCCCGCCCGCCGGGGCACCGCCACGGCCGGCCTGGGTCACCTTGGTGTGCCGCTGCACGCGCTGGACACCCTCGACGATCACCCGGTCCCGGTCCGGCTGCACTTCCAGCACCCGGCCGGTCTGGCCCTTGTCCCGTCCTGAGATGACGACGACCAGGTCGCCCTTCTTGATCTTTGCCATTCCTTACAGCACCTCCGGGGCGAGCGAGATGATGCGCATGAACCGCTTGTCCCGCAGTTCCCGGCCCACCGGGCCGAAGATGCGGGTGCCGCGCGGCTCGCCGTCGGCCCGCAGGATCACGGCGGCGTTCTCATCGAATCGGATGTAGGACCCGTCCTCGCGGCGGCGCTCCTTGCGGGTGCGCACCACGACCGCTTTGACGATGTCGCCCTTCCTGACGTTCCCGCCGGGGATCGCGTCCTTCACGGTGGCGACGATGACGTCGCCGATGCCGGCGTAGCGACGCCCGGAACCGCCGGTCACCCGGACGCACAGGATCTCCTTGGCGCCGGTGTTGTCGGCGACCTTGAGTCGCGACTCCTGCTGGATCATTCCTTCTACTCCTGTCGTCGTGCCGGTTCTCGGCTATGCGCCGAGCCTGGCCGAACGGATTGGTGGTCGTGTACTGCGGCGGTCACTTGGCCTTTTCGAGGACGTCGGTGACGCGCCACCGCTTGGTGGCCGACATCGGGCGGGTCTCCATGATCCGCACCAGGTCACCGACGCCGACCTCGTTGGACTCGTCGTGCGCCTTGATCCGGGTGCTGCGGCGGATGACCTTGCCGTACAGCGGGTGCTTGACCCGGTCCTCCACCCGCACCACCACGGTCTTGTCCATCTTGTCGCTGACCACGTAGCCGCGGCGGACCTTGCGGTAACCGCGCGTGGGGCCCGCCTCGTCGGCCTGCGTCGTCGCGCTGTCGGTAACTTCGCTCATCGTCGCCTTCTCGTTCAGTTCGTGTCAGCGGTCGGCGCGGTCCGGATGCCCAGTTCGCGCTCCCGCAGGATCGTGTAGATGCGGGCGATGTCGCGCCGCACCGTCTTCAGCCGCCCGTGGTCCTCCAACTGGCCGGTGGCCGAGGAGAACCGCAGGTTGAACAGTTCCTGCTTCGCCTTCTTCAGCTCGCCCATCAGGATCTCGGAGTCCATGCCATCGAGCTGGTCGGGCATCAGGTCCTTGGAACCGATAGCCATCAGAAGTCACCACTTTCTCGACTGACGAACCGGGTCTTCATCGGGAGCTTGTGCTGCGCGCGGCGCAGGGCTTCACGTGCGAGGTCCTCGTCCACGCCGGCCAGTTCGAACATGACCCGGCCCGGCTTGACGTTCGCGACCCACCATTCCGGGGAGCCCTTGCCCGAGCCCATCCGGGTCTCGGCGGGCTTCTTGGTCAGCGGGCGGTCGGGGAAGATGTTGATCCACACCTTCCCGCCACGCTTGATGTGCCGGGTCATGGCGATACGGGCGGCCTCGATCTGCCGGTTGGTGACGTAGGCGGGCTCCAGGGCCTGGATGCCGTAGTCACCGAAGTTGATCGACGTCCCGCCCTTGGCCGCGCCGGACCGTCGCGGGGAGTGCTGCTTGCGGTGCTTGGTGCGCCGGGGGATGAGCATGGCTCAGGCCTCCGTCTCAGTGGCTGTTTCAGTAGGGGTCGGCTCCGCCTGCTGGCCGCCGGAGCCGCCGGCCTGCGCGGGTGCCTCGGTGGCCTGCTGGGGTGCCGGGGCGCTGTCCCGGGAGCGACGGCCACGGCCGCCGCCGCGGTCCGGCCGGCCCCGCCCGCGGGAGGGGGCCGCGGACGCCTGGGTGGCGGCGAACTCCTTCTCGGTGACGTCGCCCTTGTAGATCCACACCTTCACGCCGATGCGGCCGAAGGTGGTGCGGGCCTCGAAGAACCCGAAGTCGACGTACGCGCGCAGGGTGTGCAGGGGCACGCGGCCCTCGCGGTAGAACTCGCTCCGGCTCATCTCCGCACCGCCCAGACGGCCGGACACCTGGACCCGGATGCCCTTGGCACCGGCGCGCTGCGCGGACTGGATGCCCTTACGCATGGCGCGGCGGAAGGACACGCGCGAGGCGAGCTGCTCGGCGATTCCCTGGGCCACCAGCTGGGCATCGATCTCGGGGTTCTTCACCTCGAGGATGTTCAACTGCACCTGCTTGCCGGTGAGCTTCTCCAGCTCTCCGCGCAGCCGGTCCGCCTCCGCGCCGCGGCGACCGATGACGATCCCGGGCCGGGCGGTGTGCAGGTCGACCTGTACCCGGTCGCGGGTGCGCACGATGTCCACCTTGGACACCCCCGCCCGCTCCAGGCCGGTGGCCATGAGCTTGCGGATCTGGACGTCCTCGTTCACGTAGTCGCGGTAGCGCTGCCCCTTGGTGGTGGAGTCAGCGAACCACCGTGACCGGTGCTCGGTGGTGATGCCCAACCGGAACCCGGTGGGGTGTACCTTCTGGCCCATCAGCGAGCCCCTCCCTTGCTGTCACGCTCGTCGGCCACGATCACGGTGATGTGGCTCGTGCGCTTCAGGATCCGGTTCGCCCGGCCCTGGGCGCGGGGACGGAAGCGCTTGAGCGTCGGCCCCTCGTCGACGTATGCCTGGGTGATCACCAGATCGTTCTCGTTGAATCCGACCGACAACTCATCGGCCTTGAACCGTGCGTTGGCAACCGCACTCTCCACGATCTTGCGCACGTCCCGGGCCGCCGCCTGTGGTGCATAGCGGAGCACGTCGAGGGCCTCATTGGTCTGCTTGCCACGAATGGTGTCAACGACCCGCCGAGCCTTCTGGGGCGTGACGCGCACGTATCGCGCCTGCGCCTTGGCTTCCATCGTTAGTCCTGCCTTCTCAATCACAAGTGTTCGTCGGTCCGGGCGTCAGCGACGCCGCGCCTTGCGGTCGTCCTTGTCGTGCCCGCGGTAGGTGCGGGTCGGGGCGAATTCACCGAGCTTGTGGCCCACCATCGCCTCGGTGACGAACACCGGGACGTGCTTGCGGCCGTCGTGCACGGCAAAGGTGTGGCCCAGGAAGTCGGGGGTGATGACCGACCGACGGGACCAGGTCTTGATCACGTTCTTGGTGTTGGCCTCGTTCTGCGCGTCCACCTTCTTCTGCAGGTGGTCGTCTACGAACGGGCCCTTCTTCAGACTGCGCGGCATCGTCGAATAACTCCCTATCAGCGCTTCTTGCCGGTGCGGCGACGACGCACGATCTGCTTGTCGCTCGGCTTGTTCGGACGGCGGGTGCGGCCCTCGGCCTGACCCCAGGGGCTGACCGGGTGACGACCACCGGAGGTCTTACCCTCACCACCACCGTGGGGGTGGTCCACCGGGTTCATCGCCACACCACGAGTGGCGGGACGCTTGCCCTTCCACCGCATGCGGCCGGCCTTACCCCAACTGATGTTGATCTGTTCGGCGTTACCGACCTCACCGACCGTTGCCCGGCAGCGAGCGTCGACGTTGCGGATCTCCCCGGAGGGCATGCGCAACTGGGCGTTGGCACCCTCCTTGGCGACCAGTTGCACCGAGGCCCCGGCGGAGCGGGCGATCTTGGCACCGCCGCCCGGCTTGAGTTCCACGGCGTGGATCACGGTCCCCACCGGGATGTTGCGCAGCGGCAGGTTGTTCCCCGGCTTGATGTCCGCACCCGGGCCCGACTCGACGGTGTCGCCCTGCTTCAACCGCACCGGGGCCACGATGTAGCGCTTGGCCCCGTCGGCGTAGTGCAGCAACGCGATCCGCGCGGTGCGGTTCGGGTCGTACTCGATGTGCGCGACCTTGGCCGGCACCCCGTCCTTGTCGTTGCGCCGGAAGTCGATCATCCGGTAGGCGCGCTTGTGCCCGCCCCCGATGTGCCGCGCGGTGATCCGGCCGGCGGAGTTCCGCCCGCCGGACTTGGGCAGCGGACGCACCAGCGACTTCTCCGGGGTGGTGCGAGTGACCTCGACGAAATCGGCGACGGAGGAGCCACGCCGGCCCGGCGTCGTCGGCTTGTAGTTACGGATGGCCATGGAATGTCCTCAATCTCTCACCAGCGGCGGCCCTCAGGCCGCTCCGCCGAAGATGTCGATGGTGCCCTCGCGCAGCGTCACGATCGCGCGCTTGGTGTCGTTGCGCTTGCCCACGCCGAACCGGGTCCGGCGGGTCTTGCCGGGCCGGTTGGCGGTGTTGACGCTGGCGACCTTGACGTCGAAGATCTGCTCGATCGCGATCTTGATCTCGGTCTTGTTCGCCCGCGGGTCCACCAGGAAGGTGTACTTGCCCTCGTCGAGGAGGTTGTAACTCTTCTCCGAGACCACCGGGGCGATGATCACGTCCCGGGGGTCCTTGTTCGTCGTCGGGATGCTCACTGGGTCTCCTCGGCAGTCGTGGCCGCGGCGGCACCCGTCGCGGTCCGGCTGGCAATGAACGCCTCCAGCGCCTCGGTGGTGAAGACCACGTCATCGGATACCAGGACGTCGTAGGTGTTGAGTTGGTCCGGGTGGATCAGGTGCACGCTGGGGACGTTCCGCAGCGACTTCCACGTCAGGTCGTCACCGCGGGCCAGCACCACCAGCACGTGCCGGGAGGGCGCCACCTGGTTCAGCAGCTGCACCGCCGTGGCCGTGGAGGGTGCCTCGGTCTGGGTGAAGGCGCTCACCACGTGCACGCGGGCGGCACGGGCGCGGTCGGACAGCGCACCGCGCAGGGCAGCGGCCTTCATCTTCTTCGGGGTGCGCTGGCTGTAGTCGCGCGGTGTGGGGCCGTGCACCACGCCGCCGCCGGCGAACTGCGGGGCACGGATGGACCCCTGCCGGGCCCGGCCGGTGCCCTTCTGCCGCCACGGCTTGATGCCGCCGCCACGGACCGCGCTGCGGTTCTTCGTGGCGTGCGTGCCCTGCCGTGCCGCGGCCTGCTGCGCCACCACGACCTGGTGGATCAGCGGCATGTTCGCCTGCACGTTGAAGATCTCACCGGGCAGTGCCCGGGTGCCGGTGGTCGCGCCGGTGGCATCCAGCACGTCCACACTCAGGTCGGCAGTCGTCGTCGTAGTCAACGTTCTCACGCACCCTTCGCAGCGGTACGGACCATGACCAGCCCGCCCTTGGGGCCCGGGACCGCGCCCACGATGAGCAGCAGGCCCTTCTCGGCGTCCACGGCCTGGATGGTCAGGTTCTGTGTGGTCTGGCGTTCGTTGCCCATCCGGCCGGCCATCCGCTGACCGCGGAAGACGCGACCAGGGGTGGCGGCGCCGCCGATGGAACCGGGCTTGCGGTGGTTGCGGTGCGCGCCGTGCGAGGCGAAGCCGCCGCCGAACCCGTGACGCTTCATCACACCGGCGGTGCCCTTGCCCTTGGTGGTCCCGACGACGTCGACCACCTGGCCGGCCTCGAAGGTGTCCGCGGTCAGTTCCTGGCCAACGGTGTACTCGGCGGCGTCGGCGGTGCGGAACTCGGCGGCATAGCGGCGGGGCGTCAGTCCCGACTTCTCCGCACGCACCCGAAGGGGCTGGGAGACCTTGCGCGGGTCGATCCGCCCGTAACCGATCTGCACGGCGGAGTACCCATCGGTCTCCGGGGTGCGCACCTGGGTCACCACGTTGGTGTCCACGCGCACGACGGTCACCGGCCGCAGCCGGCCCTGGTCGTCCCACACCTGGGTCATGCCGAGCTTGGTGCCGAGCACGGCCTTGACCGCGCGCTCCGTAGCCTGGGGAAGTGAAGTCATTGCGTGCGTCCTCAGAGCTTGATCTCGATGTTGACGTCCGCCGGCAGGTCCAGGCGCATCAGCGAGTCCACGGCCTTCGGCGTCGGGTCGACGATGTCGATCAGGCGCTTGTGGGTGCGCATCTCGAACTGCTCGCGGCTGTCCTTGTACTTGTGCGGTGAACGAATGACGACGAAGACGTTCTTCTCCGTCGGCAGCGGCACCGGACCCACGACCGTCGCACCAGCGCGGGTCACCGTGTCGACGATCTTGCGCGCCGAGCTGTCGATGACCTCGTGGTCGTAGGACTTGAGCCGGATGCGGATCTTCTGTCCCGCCATGGCGTCGTCTGACTCTCTCTCTTCGTACCGCGTGACCGACCCCCGCGCTCGGGCGTGTCGCTTTTCGCGGCACACCACTCCGGCGGACACCACGTGGTGGTGGGGTAGGTCGGAAGATGACTGGTTGAAGGTCGTCCGCCTGCCGCGTTGGCAGTCAGCCGCTCTTCGGATCGTTGCCCCGGGAGCCGTACCGGCGCCCCGATCTGCATCGGACGCACGGCCAAGCGACCGCCCGTGACGAGGCAACTTGACTAGTTTGCCACAGGGCCAGGGAGAACCCAAGTCCGGGCAGGACATCCGGCCCGTGGGATAGCCCACACCGGGTGGGTCGCGACGGGCACTCAGACGCCGGTGATGGTGCAGCCCTGATCCAGGCCGAGGATCTCCAGCCGGCGGTTGATGTTGTGCACCGTGATGCTGACGTAGGCGCGGGCGCTGACCTCCCGGGGCATCTCCTGGTTCCGGGCGATGCTCCCGATCATCCCCCGGGCGAACCCGGCGGTCCCCCGGATCAGCACCTGCTGGCCCTTGCGCAGCGTGCCGGTTTCCACCCAGCCGGTGAAGACCGGCGGCTGTCCGGGCACCTGGAACGCGTCCACCAGACGCAGCACGCCGGCGTCCCTGGCCGGGACCGGCGCCTCCTCGTCCCACATGGCTCGTGCCTCGTCGACGGTGGGGCTGATCGTTCTACCGTGCGTGAACCAGGCCATGGCTGCATGGTAGCCCGATCCGGCGCGGCCCCTGCGCCCGGAAAGACACAGGGCCCGCCCGGTGGTGACCGGGCGGGCCCTGCGGGTGCTGGACCTGGTCCAGCGATGTCTCAGCGGCTGATCACTGGATGATCTTGGTGACCCGGCCGGAGCCGACGGTGCGGCCACCCTCACGGATGGCGAACCCGAGGCCTTCCTCCATCGCGATCGGCTGGATCAGTTCCACGGTCATCTCGGTGTTGTCACCGGGCATCACCATGTCGGTGCCCTCGGGCAGCTCGATCACGCCGGTCACGTCCGTGGTGCGGAAGTAGAACTGCGGACGGTAGTTGGAGTAGAACGGGTTGTGCCGTCCGCCCTCGTCCTTGTTCAGGATGTAGACCTGGGCCTCGAACTTGGTGTGCGGGGTGATCGAGCCCGGCTTGGCGATGACCTGGCCGCGCTCGACCTCGTCACGGCTGGTACCGCGCAGCAGCAGACCCACGTTCTCACCGGCTTCGGCGGAGTCCAGGAACTTCCGGAACATCTCGATACCGGTGACGGTGGTCTTCTGCGGTTCGCGGATCCCGAGGATCTCCACCTCTTCGTTCACGTTCAGGGTGCCGCGCTCCACCCGGCCGGTCACCACGGTGCCACGGCCGGTGATGGTGAAGACGTCCTCGATCGGCATCAGGAAGGGCTTGTCGGTGTCCCGGACCGGGTCCGGCACGTGCTCGTCGACGGCCTCCATCAGTTCCTCGACCGACTTGACCCACTGCTCGTCGCCCTCCAGCGCCTTCAGGCCGGACACGCGCACCACGGGCACGTCGTCGCCGGGGAAGTCCTGGCTGGACAGCAGTTCGCGGACCTCCATCTCGACGAGCTCGAGGATCTCCTCGTCGTCGACCATGTCGGACTTGTTCAGGGCGACGAGGACGTACGGCACACCCACCTGGCGGGCGAGCAGGACGTGCTCACGCGTCTGGGCCATCGGACCGTCGGTCGCGGCGACCACCAGGATCGCGCCGTCCATCTGGGCGGCACCGGTGATCATGTTCTTGATGTAGTCGGCGTGACCGGGGGCGTC
>CALKWS010000239.1 GCA_938004115.1 uncultured Ruaniaceae bacterium | reverse complement strand
GCGCTTGCTCAACGAGGACATCCCGCTCACCGTGCTCCGCGGTCCACCGGGCACGGGGAAGACGGCACTGCTGAGCGAGTGGGCCCGGGGCCTGCGTACCGATGGTCTGTGGGTAACGATGGGGGAGGACGTCACCAGCCGGCTGTCCTACTGGCGCACGATCATCACCGCCCTGGAGGACGCCGCGTTCCTCCACGAGGACTCACCCCTGCGAGCCAACCTCGACGAATCCACGGTGCGCCGCACCCTGCTGCGTGGCTTCACCCGGATCCAGCATCCGTTCGTCCTGATCGTGGACAACAACGGGCTGATGGACCCGGAACTGGACGAGGACCTGCTCACCCTGGCCGGCGCGGTCGATGACCTTGCCATCGTCGTCGCCGGCCGAGCACGAACCGCACTAGAACATCCGCGCGTGCAAACCAGGGTCGACGCACGGCTGATCGGACCGGCCGATCTTTGGCTCACCGCCGAAGAAGTCACCCAGTTGCTCCGCCACCACACCGAGTACACTGATGCCGAGAGCGGGCGGCTCGTGCACGAGGCCACCGGCGGCCATCCCGGGCTGGTCCGGGCGGTGCTGTACTACGCCGAACAGACCGCCGGGGAACCGCTACGGCGCCGTGGATTGCAAGATTTCCTCACCACCGTGGCAGGCGCGGAACTGCGCCGTGCACTGGCTGATCCGACCCAACAGGAGGCGACCGCCTTCCTGCTGCGCTGCAGCCTGCTCGACCGCCTGCACCCCGATCTGGTCAAACAATTCGCCTCCGGCACGGAGGTGGAGAAGGACGTGCACCGCCTGGAGATGCTCGGTGTCCTCGATGTGGACCCCATGACCGGATCGGTCCAGGTGGTGCCCGCGCTGCGCGACGTCCTCCGCGCCGAGGCCCGCAACCAACTGCGCAGCGAACTACCGGAGGTCTACGCCCGGATAGCCCGCTCGGAGATGGATAACGGCACTCCGTTGGCCGCGCTACGCCACGCCACCGCCTCCGGGGACCTCGACCTCGTCACCACCGTGATCGCCCGACATTGGCAGCAGTTCCTCTGGGACGGGATCATCGGCCAGGCCGAGGAGATCCTCGAACAGGTTCCCCGCGAAGAACTGCACCGCCAGCCGGTCATCGCCGCGTTGCTCGGGCTGGCCGCGAACATGGACCCCCACCGCCGGGCGCGCGCCATCGGCAACCTGACGATCGCCGCGGAGGGAGCTCGTGCCCTACGACGTGGTGCGTCCCGGCCCGAGCGCTTACTCCTCGGCGTGCTGGACTCCTCCCTGGCGCGCATCGCCGGTAACCCCGAGCACCTGGCGAGCCGCGCCGAAGCGGCCGCACTCACGCTGGATGAATGGACCAGCCAGGTCGCCACGCCCGAGAGCGAACCCCTCTTCCGCACCCAACTTGCCATCACCCTGTTCCGCACCGGCCGTGCGGATCGGGCGTTACACGTGCTCCGCGACGCGGCAACGGCGAACGACGACGGTCCGGGCCTGGCGCAGCACCAGGCACTCACGATCAAAGCCGGTATCCATGCCCACCTGGGCACGATGCGCCAGAGCCGCGCCCTGCGCGCCCGCGCCGACGCGCTGCACTGGCCTCCCGGGCTGCGAGAGAGTTACCTGGGGGTGCTCGGGCATTACGCCGCCGCGTGGGATCGGCTCGAGGCGCTCGACCCCGCCGGTGCCAAGCAGTCCATCGACCTCATCGCCGCCCAGCACCAGCACATCGAGTTCCACCCTTATCTGGCGCTCTTACGTGCCTATATCGGAACGATGCAGGGCCGCGCCGAGGAGGAACTCATCCGGCTCACCGAGGACTTCGACCGGATGGACGCCGAGAAGCGGATGATGCCCCCCGAACGGGCGACGCTGCAGAAGGTCAGCGCGCTGCTCAGCCTCGTGGCCGGCCGCGTCGGCGCGGCCCGGCTCCTCCTGGAAGGGGACGGACGATCACCGCTGAACTCCGTCGTGCGGGCCGTGATGGAACTGGCGATCGGGCAACCAGAGGAAGCACTGGTGCAGTTGGCCGCCCGAGGCAGGGATCCCACCACGCCACGGTCGGCAGCTCCGCATCATCTGGTGCGGGCCGCGGCGAGTCTGCGGGCCGGGGACAGGGCCGGAGCCCTCGATGCCGCTGCACGCCTCACCACGCTGATGACCCACCACGGGCTGCGCTCCCACCTCATCTACGTACCGCACAGCGACCTGCTCAAGATCCGCGACCTGCTCGTCGACGAGCGCCCCGACCTGGTGGACGCGCTCGGTGACCTCACCTTGGTCCCCAGCCTGCTCCCCACGCCGGTTGACGTGGCGCTGCTCAGCAAGCGCGAGAACGCGGTGCTGGGGGAGTTGAGCCGCACCGGCTCGGCGCACGAGATCGCCGACGTTCTGGGCGTCTCGGTGAACACCGTGAAGACCCAGTTGCGCAGCATCTACCGCAAACTCGGCGCCAGTTCCCGGGAGGAGGCCCTCAGCGTCGCGATGCGCGAGGGGCTGCTGGTTTCGTCCTGAGCACAGCGCCTGCGCCCGCCGCACCGGCGTGGGTAGGGTCGAACCATGTCGGTCCTGGATGAACACAATGCCGTGGAACTAGCCGCCGCGATCGCCAAGGGCGAGGTGGGAGCGGTGGAAGTCACCGAAGAGTCCCTCCGCCGGGCCGAGGACCTGAACGATCGGATCGGCGCGTTCATCACCCTCACCCCCGACCTGGCCCTGGAACAGGCCCGCGCCGCCGAACAGGTCCGCGCCCAGGCCAAGGACCCCGCGGACCTGCCCCCGCTCCTTGGCGTTCCGCTGCCGATCAAGGACCTCACCCAGGTCGCCGGCGTGCCCATGACCGCCGGCAGTGCCGCCCTGCGCGACTTCGTCCCGGAAGAGGACGACGGCATCGTCACCCTGCTACGCCGGGCCGGCACCACCATGATCGGCAAGACCAACACCCCCGAGTTCGGCTTCCCCCCGTACACCGAACCCGACATCGCCCCACCGGCCCGCAACCCCTGGGACACCTCCCGCACCGCCGGCGGCTCCTCCGGCGGCGCCGGGGCCGCGGTGGCCGCGGGCATCACCCCGATCGCCCACGGCAGCGACGGCGGCGGCTCGATCCGCATCCCCGCCGGCGCCTGCGGCCTCGTGGGCCTCAAACCCGCCCGCGGGCGCATCAGCCCCGGACCCACCGGCCTGGACGGCCCGGGCCTGTCCACCCACGGGGTACTCACCCGCACCGTGACCGACACCGCCCTGGCCCTGGACATCCTGGCCGAGCACTGGCCCGGTGACACCTACTTCGCCCCGCCCCCGGCTACGAGTTTCACCGAGGCCGCCCGCCGCTCGGCCCCGCCGCTGCGTATCGGGGTGCTCACCGAGCCGATCCTGGGCCCCGACGTCGTGATCCACCCCGAGGCGCTGTCCGCGGTGGAGAAGGCGGTCAACCTGCTCATCGGCATGGGTCACCACCTGGACGCCGCCCCCGTGCCCTTCACCGCCGAGGAGTGGGAACCGTTCCGCCCGATGTGGTCGGTGATGGCCACCATGCTCCCCGTGGCCCCCGAGGACGAGGACAAACTGGTGCCGCTGACCCGCTGGCTGCGCGAGGCCGGGCGGCACTTCTCCGGCACCGACTACGCCCAAGCCGTTCAGGGCGGGCAGCGCCTCACCCGCAAGGCCGCCCAGGTCTGGGCCGACTTCGACGTCATCCTCATGCCGACCCTGGCCACCCTGCCGCCGGCGATCGGCGCGATGCGCAACGATGCCGATCCGGCCGCGGACTTCCATGCCCAGACCGAGTTCACCCCCTGGACCTCCAGTTGGAACATCATCGGCAAGGCCGCCATCTCCGTCCCGCTGCACCATGCCAGGCCCGACGACGACGGTCCCGAGTTGCCGTTCGGCGTCACCTTCGGCTCGGTGCCGGCAGGCGGGGAGGACGTGCTGATCTCCCTGGCCGCGGACCTGGAGCGCGCCGCCCCCTGGGCCCACCGCCGTCCGACCCTGACCTGAGACCGTTACCCGGCGCCGCCGGGTCGACCCGTACCCGCTTGCGACCTCCACACGGAGCCGCTGGGACCCCTACCCGGACACGCTACGGACCCGACGCGCCGCTCACTGGCCCGCTACGCGCGGTAACTGCTGCTCCTATCCTCGCTTGCGCCGTCGTCGGCTGATGATCAGCCAAGCACCGGTGCCGAGGATGAGCACCACGAACAGCACGATCGGCAACGGCAGCGGGAACGCGAAACCCGACCCGGCCGTGGTGGCATACAGGGTGTCCTGCCCGGGCTCACGTTCCCAGGTGACTGTGCGACCCACCAGGGTGCCGTCGTGCTCGGTGACCGCCTCGGGGAACGTCACGCTCAGGTCCACCGCCCACGGCGTCGCCACCTCCTCGCCGCCCTCACCGGTTGCAGGTGCGGCGGTGTCCACATCCTCGAACCGGCCGGCCACCTCATAGCCGCCGGCCTCGGAGGTGATCGTCAGCGCCCCGCTGGTGGCCTCCTCGATCCGCTCGATCGGAACGTCGGTGAAGGTGAGCGTCGCACCGATGTACTCCCCGTCGTCGTACGCCTCACTGGTGACCCCGGCATCGGGCAACTCGGCCAGTTCGTCCACCAGGATCGCCTGCAACGCGTGCGGGTCCTGCCCGTTCCCGATCGCCCAGTCGTGACTGACCGCCACGATCGCCTCCCCGGAGAACGTGTCGTCATCGGCGATGCTCACATCGGCGTCGAGTTTCACGCAGCCGCCCAGCAACACCAGCGCCAGCAGCGCACCGATAGCCGGCAGGATCCGCGACGTCATGCCCCGAGTCTGCCAGCCGACGTCGCGCCTCGAGGACTAGGCGCGTGCGCGCCGATCAGGCATCTGGGCTCCTGCTAATCAGGAAGGGAGAGTCTTTCGACGGGTTGCCCCGTAATGCCGGCAATGAGGTCGAAGTCCTTGTCGTGGTGCAGGACGACGAGCCCGGACAGTTCGCCGGTGGCCGCGATGAGCAGATCCGGTATGGACGGTGCCCGATGGTATCCCTGCCGGGCCAAGACGCCCTGCACCTCAGTGGCGCGCGACTCGATCGCGGGGGTGGCGTACTGGACCGGCATCAGGGAAAGCGGCGGCTGCGTCATTGATTCCGCCCAGTCCTCGCCGGATCGCGCGGCGTACCCCACCTCGAGCACGGTGACAGTGGTCACGTGTACCAAGCCACGCTCGATCCGCTCCGCCCAGGCCGAAGCATCGGTGGCCACGGCCAGCCGGGCGTAGGCCGACTTGTCGATGAGCCAACGCCTGGAGGTGGTCACGACCACGCGTCGCCCATGGTGTCCGCATCGAGGAGATCCCGGCTCAACGCTGCCGCACGACGCAGATCCGCGAGGCTGACATGCCCGTCATCGCGAGCGGCGTCCTGCGCGATCTGGCGACGCAGGTACTCCCCCCGGGACAGCCCGAGCCGCGCGGCGCGCTCATCGATCCGGGCCAGATCCGACTCAGGCACACCTCGTATCAAGATGTCGGTCACGCCCATCACCTCCGATATCTCACGATATCAGGCGATGGTCTCGACCGGTAGAGGCGATGTGGTCACCGACCGACCGCGCCGGTTCCGGGGGCCGGGTCAGACGTTGTCCGCGCCGGTGTCGACGGCCGCCCGTTGGGCGGCCGAGCCGGAGGTGGTGCCCGAGTCGGCCGCGTCCGGCCACACCCAATCAGCCACCTCGGGGATGTCCACGCCGTGGTCGCGGGTGTACTGCCTCGCCGCCAGGCGAGCGTCGCCCATCCGCTGGCGCAGGGCTGCGTACCGGCTGCCCAGGTTCGGCACCCGGTCGATCACGTCCATCACCAGGTGGTAGCGGTCCAGGTCGTTGAGCATCACCATGTCGAACGGGGTGGTGGTGGTGCCCTCCTCCTTGTACCCGCGCACGTGCAGGTTGTGGTGGTTGGTGCGCCGGTAGGTCAGCCGGTGGATCAGCCACGGGTAGCCGTGGTAGGCGAAGATCGTCGGGGTGTTGGTGGTGAAGACGGTGTCGAAGTCCCGGTCGGACATCCCGTGCGGGTGCTCGCGATCGTCCTGCAGCCGCATCAGATCCACCACGTTGACCACCCGCACCCGCAACTCCGGGATGTGCTGGCGCAGCAGGTCCGCGGCGGCCAGGGTCTCGATGGTGGGTACGTCCCCGGCGCACACCAGCACCACATCGGGGTCCTGCCCCTCCTCCTCCGAGCCGGCCCAGTCCCACACCCCCACGCCGCGGGCGCAGTGCGCGATCGCCTCATCCATGGTGAGCCACTGCGGGCCGGGCTGCTTGCCCGCCACCACCACGTTCACGTAGTCGCGGGTGCGCAGGCAATGGTCATAGGTGGCCACCAGCGTGTTGGCATCCGGCGGCAGGTACACCCGCACCACCTCGGCCTTCTTGTTCATCACGTGGTCGATGAACCCCGGGTCCTGGTGGGAGAAGCCGTTGTGGTCCTGGCGCCACACGTGGGAGGAGAGCAGGTAGTTCAGCGACGGGATCGAGGCCCGCCAGGGGATCTCCCCGCTGACCTTGAGCCACTTCGCGTGCTGGTTGAACATCGAGTCCACGATGTGGATGAACGCCTCGTAGGAGTTGAACATCCCGTGCCGCCCGGTGAGCAGGTAGCCCTCCAGCCAGCCCTGGCACAGGTGCTCGCTGAGCACCTCCATCACCCGGCCGCTGGGGGCCAGGTCATCGTCCTCGTCGATGTCGCGGTACTCGGCGTTCCACTGCTTGGCGGTGGCCTCGTACACCGCCGACAGCCGGTTGGAGGCGGTCTCGTCGGGTCCGAAGATGCGGAAGTTGTCCGGGTTGCGGCGGATCACCTCCGCCAACCAGGCGCCCAGCACCTTCGTCGGCTCCTCGATCGAGGCACCGGGGGCGGGTACCTGCACGCCGTACTCCCGGAAGTCCGGCAGCCGCAGGTCCCGGGTGAGCAACCCGCCGTTGGCGTGCGGGTTACCGCTCATCCGCCGCCGGCCGCGCGGAGCCAGGGCGGCGATGTCCGCCGCCGGTGCGCCGTCGTCGTCGAACAACTCCTCCGGCCGGTAGGAGGTGAGCCACTGGTGCAACTGCTCCAGGTGCGCCTGCTCGTCGCGGGCCTTGGCCAGCGGCACCTGGTGGGAGCGCCAGGAACCCTCGGTGACCTTGCCGTCCACCGTGTCCGGGCCGGTCCAGCCCTTCGGGGTGCGCAGGATGATCATCGGCCACGCCGGGCGGGACTCATCCCCCTGGGCGGCGCGCGCCTTGATCGCGGCGATCTCGTCGAGCACCTCGTCGAACAGTTCGGCGTAGCGCCGGTGCACCTGGCTGATCGGCTCGTCGTCGAACCCGGCGGTGAACAGGTACGGGCGGTGCCCCTGCCCGCGCATGAGGTCCAGCAGTTCCTCGTCGCCCACCCGGTCCAGCACGGTGGGGTTGGCGATCTTGAACCCGTTCAGGTGCAGGATCGGCAGCACCACGCCGTCGGTGCGGGGGTTGAGGAACTTGTTCGAGTGCCAGCTGCCCGCCAGCGGCCCGGTCTCGGCCTCCCCGTCGCCCACCACGGTGAGCACCAGCAGGTCCGGGTTGTCGAACGCGGCCCCGTAGGCATGGGCCAGGGAGTACCCGAGCTCACCGCCCTCGTTGATCGACCCGGGCACCTCGGCTGCCACGTGGGAGGGGATGCCCCCGGGGAAGGAGAAGTGTCGGAACAGCCGCCGCATCCCCTCGGCGTCCTGGGTGACGTCGGAGTACGCCTCGGTCCAGGTGCCCTCCAGGTAGGAGGCGGACATCAGCGCCGGGCCGCCGTGGCCCGGCCCGGTGACGTAGATGGCGTTCAGGTCGCGCTCGTTGATCGCCCGGTTGGCGTGGGCGTACACGAACGTCAGCCCGGGTGTGGTGCCCCAGTGCCCCAGCAGGCGCGGCTTGATGTGCTCGGCCCGTAGTTCCTCGCGCAGTAGCGGGTTGTCCAGCAGGTAGATCTGGCCCACCGAGAGATAGTTCGCCGCCCGCCACCAGCGGTCCAGGGTGGCTACCGTCTCCTCGGTCAGCGGTTCGGCGCTCGTCTGCGGCCAGGTCCGGTCGGATGTGGTGATCGCGGTCATCTTCCCAGCGTGCCCCCCGCCGCCGCGCGCCGCCACAGGAGTGGCGGAGCGAAGCAGGTGCGCATGCGGGCAGGGGCGGCTGCGCGCAGGTGTGATTTTTTGAGGACGGCCGACGACGACGCGGCCGGCTTGGTCTACCGGCGCGGGTCGGCCGGTGGTTGCCCGGGCCGGGAACCGCCCTCACCGGTGCGGTTAGCCTCCCGGTCGGCGTCTTGGTCGGCGTCGCCGGTGCGTTCGTCCCCGAGTTTGCTGTCCAGGAACTCCCGCGCCTTGCTCACCTTGTCCGCGTGCTTGCCGCCGGTGCGCTCGTTGATCGCATCCGCCCCCTTGTCCAGGTGGGCATCGGTGCGCTCCTCATCGGACAGTGCGCCGGTGACCTTCTTCTTGATGTCGTCCAGACCCACAGCATGCTCCGTTCTCAGTAGGGGAGCGGTCGCGGTCGGCCGCTTCGGGATTTCCAGTCTGACACCCGATGTGGCGGGGCGCGCGGTGAGCGCC
>CALKWS010000238.1 GCA_938004115.1 uncultured Ruaniaceae bacterium | reverse complement strand
GCGGAGCGACCGTGGCGGCGCGACCCAGCCGGGAGGCGGTCGGATCGGCCCTCAGCCGGCGTTGACACCACTGCGCACTCCCCCATAGGGTGCAAGCGCTTGCAAGCGGCGACGGTCTGCGCGACATGCAGCGCGATCACCGGAGATCGGAGAGGTTGGCGGAACGAACCGGACACCTGCGCAGCACCACCCCGCGCGGTCTGGACCTGGCCTGCACTGCACCTTCATTCCTGCACATGTGAGGAGTTGTCATTGGTCACCCGTAGAGGTCATCGACGCACCACCGGAGCCCGGCTCGGCCTCATCGCCACCCTGGGCGCCGCCCTGACGCTGGGAACGGTGCCCGCCGCGGCAGATGGGGCGCCGGAACTGCCCAGCCACGTTCATCACACCAGCACCGAAGGCGAGATCACCGACCTCGGTGTCGCGATGCAGTCCGTGAACGTGCGCCTGTCAGACGTCGGAGAACTCGCCGACGGTACCCCCGTGGCATATCTGTTCTCGGACGGGGAGCCGGTCAGTTTCAACATGGTGGATCTACGCACCGGGGAGTTACTGGATAGCCACCGCCTGGCTCCGTACTCGGTCGCATCGTCCATCACGGTTGCCGATGACGGCGTGGTCTACTTCAGCGTCCGCAGCCCGAACGACGGGTCACTCTGGCGATACGACCCCGAGCCGCGCGAACTATCGCACATGGCCACCGGGATCGCCGGGGAGCAGATGCTGCGCACCCTCGACACCCACGAGCAGACCCTCTACGGCACCACCTACCCGAACGCCAACCTCTTCGCGGTGGACCTACAGTCCGAGGAGATCACCGAGTACGGGCGAATCGCGCCCGAGGGTGACTACGCCTGGGGCCTGGACGCCGACGACGACGGCGTGTGGGTCGGCGCCGGCACCCCGGCCCAATTGCGCCTGGTCGACCCAGCGGAGGGTTCGGTCACCGCGGTGGACCTGCCGGAACCAGTTGCCGCCAGCGGGGAGTTCATCCAACGCGTGGAGAAGTACGATGACCTGCGCATCGTCTCCCACCGCGCGGTCGACGGCATGACCGCGCACCTGCACGATGGCACCACCTGGGTCGACTCACTCGACATCCGAGGCATGTGGCACTACACCGCCGACGCCGAGGACGGCGCCTTCTACTATCTGGACGGCCAGAACACTGTCTGGGCCTACGACGTGAACGAGCGAAGCGCGACGCAGATCGATGTGCACGACTCGGCGATCGCTGACGAGCTCGGCTCCACCAGCCAGGTCTTTTTGACAAACCTCGGCACGGAGGAGTTCCCGGGCCACACGTTGGTCGGTGTCCGTGCGGACGGGTACATCTGGCGGTTCAACCTGCAGACCGCTCATGCCGACGTGATCCTTGCCCAGGCCCAGGGTGCGCCCGTCACCACCATGTCCATCGCCACTGGCGGGGACGGCCAGGTGTACATCGGCGCCTACCTGAGCCCGGGTGTGCTCGCCACGGTCGACCCCACCACGAACACGATGCAGCAATTGAACGGCCCCGAGCAGGCCGACTCGATCACCGCACATGGCGACCTCACCGTGTTCGGGACCTACCCCAATGCGGAGTTCTTCGCCACCGACCACACCGAACCCTGGGACTGGGGCACCAACCCGGCCCACGTGCTCACGTTGGGACGGTCCGAATCAGGACAGGACCGGCCCCGGCACATGATCAGCGCCGGGGACGTCGTGGCCATCGGAACGATCCCGAACTACGGCGAACTGGGCGGTGCGCTGACCTTGCTCGATCCGGTCACCGGAGAGTTCGAAACTCATCGCGATGTGGTACCTGACCAGAGCGTCACCGACTTGGCCTACGCCGACGGAGTCGTGTACGCGGGCACCTCGGTCCACGGGGGCCTTGACGCGGCGCCGACCGCCACGACGGCCGAACTGTTCGCCTGGAGCATCACCGACGGACTCATCGCCTCGACCCCGGCTCCGGGGGCCGAAGTGATCCACAGTCTGGAGTTCGATCAGGACGGGCGGCTCTGGGCCATGGCCGACACCGGCGAGTTGCTGGAGTACGACCTCACGAACCATGAGTTCGACACCGTGATCGACTCCGGGATCCGCCACACCAACATCTGGGGCAGTTCTAGTTCCCTGGACCTCAATGAGGCCGACGGCATGCTCTACGGGGCCGCAGGCAACCGGTTGTTCCGGTTCGACAGCGGCCAGGAGCAGGTGGACGTGCTCGTCTCCTCCGGCGTCCGACGCTCCACAGTGGCCGATGGCGACGTCTTCTTCACCGACGAGACCAATGTGTACCGCTATCACCTGGGCAGCCCGGAACAGGCCTGCGATGAGCAGATCACCGGCACCCACCGCGGCCCCCTTCGCATCCTCGACGGCAGGACCTGCATCACCGACGCCGACGTCAAGGGGCCGATCACCGTCAGCAGTGGCGCTTCACTGGTGCTGACTGACTCCGAGACCAACGGGCCGATCCGAGCCTCCGGCGCGCAGGACGTGCAGTTGGTGAACAACCGGATCAGCGGCCCCGTGCAGGTCAGTGACTCCACCGGGCGGATCCACCTGGAGCAGAACTCCATCTCCGGGCCGCTGTCCTGCACCGGTAACGAGCAGCAACCCACCGGTGGGCAGAACGAGGTGCGCGGGCCAGCCTCCGGCCAGTGCCAAGAGCTGGGTTCCTGACCCTCGGCAGGCGACCTGGCCGGCCACGCGGCCGGCCAGGCGCCGCGACCGGCCCCATAGTCGGTTCCGATCGCCGGGCCGAGCACCGCGGCGCAATTCGTATCGAAGCCCGCGGTACCTGGCTCTCGATTCGGGAACTGGGAGTGCAATCGCTTGCGCCTTGTTTGGCGCTTAGCAGGCAAGCCTTCGAGTTGAACCTTGACAGGTCTTCGCCATTGGCTCTAGGTTCCAATTACAACCGGTTGCAGTTCAGGCGTCTCCGAGTACGAGTGGGTGATCCCCGCCATCAGCCGTCAGTGGCAGGAACGTTCGCGCGACACCGGTCGCAACGGGTGCCGACGGGCATCGAACCTGCCCCGACCGAAGCGAAGACGCTCGCATCATGCCCCGTGACTCGTCGGGTTCAAGACGAACCCCATGCAGTGGCCCCGCCGAGGGCACCACCATCTATGGATCGAGGGAGATTCTTTCTCATGTCTCACAAACCCGCCCCCACAGCCCGCCGGATCGCCGGCACATCGGGATTGGCCCTACTGCTGTCCATGGCCCTGGGTGGCACTGCCGCCCTCGCCCAGCCATCCACTGGCGGGCTTGACCTGTCCATCGACGTGACCGACCACGGACCGGCCGCCGCCGGGCAGGTCAGCACCAGCGTCCTCGACGTCGGGACACTGCCCGACGGCACCAACGTCCTGTACGCGCCCGCCGCGGGCGAGCCGTCCAGCCTGAGTGTGGTCGACATCGACACCGGTGAACTCATCGACACCCAATTGGTGCCGCCGAAGACCCTGGCCGGCGCCACCTACGTCTTCGACGACGGCAGTTTGTTGTTCAACCTGCGGGACGGGAGCGGGGTGAACCACTACCGCTGGGATGCCGAGACCCACGAGATCGAACTCGCCTTCGAGAATCCGGCCGGTGAACGACTGGTGCGCAGTCTGGAGGCGGACGAGGACGGCGTGCTGTACGGCGTGACGTACCCCAACGCCAAACTCTTCTCCTACGATCCCGAGACCGGCGATCTGCGCGACTACGGCTCGCTTGACAGCAACGACAGTTACGCCGAGGCACTCGCGGTGCACAACGGCGTCGCCTACGTGGGCACCGGGATGGAATCCGGTCACTTCGTCGCCGTCGACCTCGATAGCGGCGAGACGACCCGGATCGAGGTGCCCGCCGGCTACGAGCAGATCACCCGGTTCTACAAGTCACAGTTGGTCGGGGACCTGGTGGCCACCGTCTTCTCCCCCGGAATCTCCGGCGGCACCAACACGCTCTTCTGGGACACCACCGAAGGCGAATGGGTCTGCGATGGAGCGATCCCCCGAACGGTCAGCCTGAACGCTCCGTTCACCGGTGCCACCCATGACGGGCGGATGTTCTACAAGTCCCAGGGCGAGATCTGGTCCTTCGACTCCAACGACTGCTCCGTCGAGCCCACCGGATGGATCGACACCGGGCTGGAGGGCACCGGCCAGCACCGCGCCATCGAAATTCACGCGACCGGTGAGGGTGACGACGCCCGCTACCGCCTCGTGGGCCTCAACCGCGACGGCTCCTTCTGGACCTTCGATCTTGAGGACCAGACGCACGAGTTCTTCGAAGGCACCATCCCGGGCACCCCGCTGACCGCACACTCGCTGCACGTCGCAGCGGATGAGCGCGTCTACATGGGCACCTACCACGGCCCAGGAGTCCTGGGACGGTTCGATCCGGCAACCGGCGAGACCGAGCAGATCAGCGGGCCGAGCCAGGCCGACTCCTGGTTGACCTTCCAGGACCAGTTGCTGGTGGGAAGCTACGGCAACGCCATCGTTCATTCCGGTGACCCCTTCGCCGACTGGGACTGGGGCACCAACCCGTCCCAGCAGTTCCGCCTCATCGACGGTCACCAGCAGGACCGGATCGTCGATCAGGCCACGAACGGTGACCTGGCGGCACTGGCCACGGTGTCCGACTACGGCGTCCGCGGCGGTGCATTGACGTTGACCGACATGGCCGACTACCGCGAGACCTTCCGCGACCTCGTCGATTACCAGAGCACCGCCGCGGTCACCTTCGGGGAGGACGGCCTGATCTACGCCGGCACATCCATTCGTGGTGGGCTCTCCAGCGCGAACAGCCCCGAGGATGCTCACCTGGTGGTCTTCGATCCCGAGGCCGGTGAGGTGGTCGAGGCGATCGTGCCGGTTGCGGGCAACGACGTCGTCGCCGGAGTGGAAGCGGTGGGGTCCAGCATCTGGGGCGTGACCAACAGCGCGCACCTCTTCGAGTACGACACCGAAGCCGGCGAGGTCACCGACGTCTACGAACTCGACACCTCGAACAGTGCCTCACCGTGGGGCCTGGCGAGCACAGTCCAGGCTCACCCCGAGGACGGGCTGCTGTACGGGATCTCGGGCAACGATGTGTTCGCCTTCGACCCGGTCACCAAGGAGGCGCAGATCCTGCTCGCCGACGGTGCGTACAAGCGGATGGATATCGCCGAGGACGGAACGATCTACGTCATCGATGAGACGAACCTGTACTCCATCACCGTCCAGGACGACGGCGAGGGCGAACCGGGTGCGCCGACCGAGCAGGTCCGGGCGCTGCAAGCAGCGGTGGCCACCTACATCGAGGCCGGAGACATCGCCGGCCCGATCGCCCACCAACTGACCAACGCACTGGACCAGGCCGCCATGCACCTCGACGAGGAGCGCACCACCCCGGCGATCCGGGCCATCGAACGGGCAATCCGGCACTTGGAGAACCCCAAGAGGCCGGACACCCTCAGCGAACAGGCACAAGCAGACCTGCTCGACCAGGCCGGCGCGATCCTCGCCCTGCTGAACTGACCGTTCGGTGGTGCGGCAGCCCCCCGCTGCCGCACCACCGAACCCCATCAGTCCGGAGAGAAGTTCAGCCCGGGAGCAGGATCAACCCGGGCCAAAGTTCAACCGGCGCACAGATACAACCCGGGCACGGGATCAACCCGCGCCCGGGGTCAGCCCGGGTACAGGCCGGCGCGGCCCGGTGCAACGCGTACGTGACCCTCCCGTACCGTGACCAGGTCCGGGGCTCGGGTCGCGAGTTCACGGTTGGCACCGGGGGCGTACTGGCGGCTGTTGTACTCCAGGTGGGGCCAGTCCGGTTGGAGCGCGCTCGCCAGGCCGATCGAATGCGCCAGCGCCGGTCCCACCGTGGTCAGGTCCTGGACGGCGATCTTCAACCCCAGGTGGCGGGCGACGGCGTGGGTCACCATGGCATGGCCGTGGCCCTTGGCGGACTTGATCACCACCCCGGACCATCCCTGCTCGCGTAACCGGGCCAGTTGGGACAGCCGGGTGTATCCCTCGTCGATCAAAACCGGCACGCGCGCACTCAGTGCACCCAGTTCCTCAGGGTCCACCTCATACCCGCGCGGGAAGGGTTGTTCCAGGTAGGTGATCGTCGCCGGTCCCTTCGGGCACAGGCGCTCGAACTCATCGAGCATCGCCTGAAGTTGGGCCGGCTCGCGGTAGGCCTCGTTCGGGTCGATGGAGAGGCTGATCCGATCGTGGTGCTCGGTGCCCACCTGGTGGATGTCGGCCAGCCGGCGGGCATCGGCGCTCACGTCGCCCTCGAGCTTGACCTTCAGGTGGTGCACCCCTTCGTGGGTCATCCACCAAGCCAGGCTGCGGGTGCCCGCGGACGCCTCGGCGTCGGTGAGTGGATCGCCCACGCCTAGGGCGTGTTGCACCGGGATCGTGCTCCGGCGCGGGCCCAGGTGGTCTCCCGGATAGACTCCCTCGAGTTCCGGGTGGGCCCAGCGCAGGTCCTCGTTCAGGTACCCCGCGGTGTACATCTGGTACAGGTCCAGGTCGGCGGACCGCGACCATGCATCATGCAGGGCGTTATCCACCGCGCCCAACGCCAGCGTGGCAGCCAACCGGGGCACGTGTGACAGCCCGTTGGCACCGGCCACCTCGGCGGTGATGGCATCGAGCCGGTGGTACAGCGGCCGCCAGAGCGTGAACGGGTCCCCTGCCGCGAAGTCCAGCACCTCCTGGCTCAGGCGTTGCACTAACGCCCGGAGTACCGCATCGCGGGTCTCGAGATCGATGTCGGTGGTGGGCCAACTCCATGGCACCGACAGGATGGTGGCTCCCAGGCCGGTGGCGGCTCCCCGTGCGGTCTCCACGTCCAGGCGCACGTGCGCCGCGGTCAGATGGGTCATCGGCCGCCCGGCGATCACGAACGGAGGCTCCAGCGGCACGTCCACGAACTCCACCGCGGCGCCGGTCGGCCGCATGTCGGTGGCGAGCGCCGCCGCCATCAGGAGAGCCGGTCGTAGATCTCGGCGGTGACCTCGTGTTCCAGTTCCTCGCCGCGCAGGAAGCGCTCGATCTCCGAGACCACCGTGGCCCCCTGGGCGAACCGTGCTTCCACGGTGCCACCGGCTACGTGCGGGGTCAGCACCACGTTGGGGAGGCCGAAGAGCGGGCTGTCCGACGGCAGCGGCTCGGTGTCGAACACGTCCAGCCCGGCCTTGATCCGGCCGGTGCGGAGTTCAGCGATCAGCGCGGCCTCATCGGTGACGGCAGAGCGTGCGGTGTTGATGAAGATGGCGTCGTCACGCATGGAGGCGAACAACTCCGCCCCGATCAGCCCCCGTGTCTCCGGGGTGACCGGGGCGTGCACCGCCACGACGTCACTGGCGGCGAACAGCGTCGGCAGATCCACCAACTCGATGCCTAGATCCCGGGCACGCTCCGGTGAGACGTACGGATCGTAGACGCTGATCCGCCGCACTCCCAGGCCCTTGAGCATGTCGACGTAGTGGCCACCGGTGCGGCTGAGGCCCACCACCCCGACGTGCTGGGCCTGGATGCTCCTGCCCAGCATGCCCGTCCCCCCTTCGGCCCAGTCGCGGGTGGCTTGCATGGCACGGTCGTGCGTGTGCAGGTTGCGCAACAGTGCCAGCGTGAGGGTCAGCGCCATCTCGGCCACCGGCAGCGCCATCGCGGCCGATCCGCCCTGGGCGATGCGGAGCCCCTCTTCCAGCACCGACTTGGGGAACAGCCCCCGGATGGTGCCGGCGGCGTGCACCGCCAGTCGCAGTTTGCTGCCCTTGACCTGGGCCGGGTCGAACGGGGCGGTACTCCAGGAGGTGATCAGCACATCGAAGGAGTCGGCCAGCCCGGCGGGTAGGGCCATCTTCCCCTCCCCCGTGGCGAACTCCACGCTGCCGAGTCGCCGCAGCGCCGCAGCCGTGTCGTCGTCGAACAGCCGAGCGAACTCATCGGGGCGAACAGCGACGTAGATGCGAGGATCGTTCGGCATGGCTCCACTTCCAGCAGGTCCGGATTGCCCTGCCAGCCTAACGAGGCGAACGTCGCAGTTGCAAGCGGTTGCACCTTAGGATAGGTACGCTCGCCCGTTTCCCGACGATCAGGACCCTCATGCGCATTGCACTGCTACCACCCGACGAACGGCCGAACACGCTGGGCTATGCGGCGTGGATCGGCCGGTGTGCCGGAGCAGAGGTGCTCACCCCGCCGCCCGAGGCGCTACCCCGGTTCCATCAGCCCGCTTCCATCGAGGCGCTCGTGGCGTGGTTGCGACAGGTCGGTCCGCAGGTCGATCACGTGGTGGCCTCCCTCGACCTGTTGGCGCACGGTGGCCTGGTCCCCTCCCGGCTCACCTCGGATCGCCTCAGCGAGGTGGTGCAGCGCCTGGACGTCCTCGCCGAACTGGATGCGCCGGTGACCGCGTACCAGGTCATCACCCGGCTCCCGCACTATGACAACCCCGGCCGCTCGCGCCAGGAACCGGAGTACTGGGCCACCCACGGCCAGCGCATCAGCGACTGGTCCCGGCTGTGGCACGAGCGCCGGCAGGGAGAGGCCGACGACGACGCGGTGGCGGCCGCGCGCGCTGCGGTCCCGCCGTCGTACCTGCACGACCTGTCCGGACGGCGCCTGCGCAACCACGTGGCCAACCTGGCAGCGATGCAACTGCACGCCCAGGGCGTCATCGACACGCTGATCATGACCTCCGATGACACCGGCCCCCGCGGGTTCCCGGCGGTGGAGCGGGAGATGCTGCAGGAGTGGAACGACCGGTTGGGCACCGACGTGCCGTTCTATCCCGGGGCCGATGAGGTACCCGCCGTCCTGGTGGCCCGGGTCGCCGCCGCGCGGGCCGGACGCACGCCCACGATGGCGGTGCGGTGCGCCGAGCCGGGCGGCCTTGACCGTATCGCGCCGTATGAGGACCGGCCCGTGATGAACACCATCACCCGGCAGATCCGCGCCTCCGGCGCACAGCCGGTCGACGGCGAGGCTGACCTGGTCCTGGTGGTGCACGCCCCGGCTGCCGTGCCCGGGGACTGGGTGATGGCGCCCCCCGAAGAGCCCGATGCCGACCAGGTGCGCGCCACGGCCGCCCTGGTCGGATCCGAACTGGCCGCCGGCAAGTCCGTGGCGTTGGCCGACGTGCGGTATGCCAACGGCTCCGATCCGCTGCTCGTGGAGGCGCTGGATGAGGCCGGCGTACTGGGTGACCTGGTCGCCTACGGCGGATGGAACACTGCCGGCAACACGATCGGCACCACGGTGGCCGCCGCGGTCAGCAGCGTGCTGGATCCCTCCTCACAGGCCGCCGAGCAACGCCGGTTGTTCCTGGCCAACAAGATCATCAAGGACGGTCACTATCTACCCGTGGTGCGCCTTGGGATCCAACGCGAACTGGCCGAGCGCGGGCTCACCGATCCCCCGCTGGAGGAGATCGAGGCGTTGGCCGAGCGCATCACCGCGGAGTTGGATACCTGGGCGGGGAGGGTGTCCGCGCTGCAGGGCATCAGGGTCCGGCGGGCACGCCTGATCTGGGATTACACCTTCACGGTCGATTTCGACCTGGACGTCGCCGGCTGAACCCCGTCCCCGCTCAGGCTCAGGCGGGCCAAGGCCAACTCGGACCAGGGTCCCGGCTCAGGCCGGGGCACCAGGGTCCCGGCTCAGGCCGGGGCTGACCAGGACTGCTGCGCGCCGCCGTTGTCCGCGCTGCGCTGGGCCAGCAGTGCCACGCGCGTAGCCAGCAGGCTCGCCGCAGTGGTCACCTGCGGTTCTTCTCCCGCCGCGACGGCGTCGAAGAAGTACTTGGCCGGGCGCACCGCCTCCCCGAGCGGCTCCTCCCAGGTACCGCGATCGTGCGTGGCCACCCGCAGGGAGTGGTAGGCCCAGTCCAGTTCAGCGGTGCCCTCCGACCCGGCCACCCGCATCCGGTAGTGGCCGTGCACATCCGCGGCCTCCGGAGAGAGCCAGTTCGCCTCGATGGTGGCCACGGCGTCCCCGGCGTGCAGGAGCAGCGCCACGTGGTCGTCGAAACCGGGATGGTCATCCGGACGGGCATTGCCGGTCACGGCGCTCACCGTGCCCGATGTGGCTCCCGTCATGGACAGCACCAGGTCGATGTCGTGTACCGGGAGGTCCCCGGCGATCCCGCCGTAGCGACGGGAGTCCAGGAACCACTCCGGACGGGTGTGCTGGCGCAGTTTGTGCGGTCCGGTGGAGGCCACGAGGGCGATCTTCCCGAGCACGCCGTCATCGAGGAGGCGCTGCAGCGCCAGGGTGGCCGGATAGAACCGCTTCTCGAAGACCACCGAGACGTGCTTGTTCGCGCGTTCGGCGGCGCGTTCGATCCGATCGAGGTCGTCCAGGGAGGTGCACAGCGGCTTGTCCGCGAGCACGTGCGCGCCCGAGTCGAGGGCGGCCAGGGTCGCGGCGGCCCGTTGGTTGTACACCCCGGCCACCAGGGCGACGTCGAAGTCGACCGCAGCGGTCAACTCCTCCACGCTCGCATACACCGGCGCCTCGCCGGGAAGATCGCCGAGGAACTGCTCCCGCATCGCCGGATCGGATTCCGCGGCGCCCACCAGTTTCAGGTCCGGGCGATGCTTGAGTTCCTCGAGTGCATAGTTCACGTGGAAGTGGGCTGCGCCCAGGATCGCGACCCTCATGACAACTCCTCCGGTCGAACCCGCTGTCCGGTCTCTGCCGCCTTGTAGATGGCGCAGATGAGGCGCACGACGTTCGCGCCGGCGCGCGCGTCGATCACCGGAGCGCGGCCCTGACGGATCGCATCGACCAGGTCTTGCCATTGCGCCAGGTGCCCCGCGATCCCGATCGCGGCCGGATCGGCTGCCCCGCTGGCGGGCCCACCGCCGGCACTGAGGTCCGGTTGCGGTGCGTCGATGTCCCATCTGATGATCTCGCCCTGGCCGAGTTCGATGGTGCCCCGGTCGAAGTGCAAGGTCACGGTGGCATCCGATCCCGGCGGTGTGGCCGTGGAGGTGCTGATCAGGCCCAGGGCTCCGCTGGCGAACCGCACCGTGGCCACGGTGGTGTCCTCGGCGTCCATCTGGTGCCCGAGGGTGCCGTACTGCGCGGTCACCTCCGTCACCGGTCCTCCCAGCCAGGTCAGCAGGTCCGCGTTGTGCACGCCCTGGTTCATCAGCGAACCGCCACCGGCAGCCATCTGTGTGCGCCACCCGGCCGCGGCGTAGTAGTCGTCGTCGCGCCACCAGTGCACGTGGGTGGTGGCCAGGCGCAACTGGCCCAGATCCCCGGCCTGCATCAGCCGGTGTACGGCCGCGTACTCCGGCTCCAGCCGGCGCTGGGCGACGGCGGAGACGGTGCGGCCCCGCGCCCGCGCAGTCTCCACGATCCGCTCGGCGTCGGCCACGGTGAGAGCGATCGGCTTCTCCACCAGCACATCCTTGCCGGCCTCCAGTGCCGCGATCGCCTGCTCGGCATGTAACTCACTGGGGGAACAGATCGCCACCACGTCCACCCCCGGCGTGGTGATCAGCTCCTCGTGGCCCACCTGTTGCGCCTCGGGCCAACCGGCCTCGGCGGCCCGTTCCGGGTTCCCGCCGCTGAACGCGACCAGGCGAACCTGGTCGGACAACTCGCGCAGTGCCCGGGCGTGGTTGACGCCCACTGCGCCCAGACCCAGCATTCCGATCCCGAGTGACTGTTGCATCGGTGCTCCATACGGTTCAGAGGAATTCGCTGTGCCACCAACCTAGACCCCGGCACTGCTGTTCGCAACCGGTTGCAGTGCGCTCATAGAGGGGCTTGACGTGCAACCGCTTGCACACAAGACTGGTCCCGAATCAATCATCTATGCCAAAGGACACGTCAATGCTGCGCGTCGGCTTCGTCGGCACCGAGAACTCTCATGTCAAGCATTTCATCCGTTTCCTCAACCTCGAGGACCGTCACCCCGGACACCGCGCGGTGGCCCTGAGCGGTGGGCGCACCGACCACAACCAGGAACTGGCGGCTTACGGCGGCCTGGACCTGATCGTTGATGAGCCGGCCGACCTGATCGGCCAGGTCGACGCCGCGATCGTGTGTAACCGCGACGGGGGCCTGCACCGGCAGGCCGCCGAGCCGTTGTTGCGCGCCGGTATCCCGGTCCTGGTGGACAAGCCGCTGGCCACGACCATCGAGGATGCCGCGGCCCTGCTGGAGGTCGCCGAGGAAACGGGTTCTACGCTGATCTCCGCCTCGGCGCTCCGCTTCGTACCGGAGATGACCCAGTTCGGCACCGAACACCCCGATCATGGCCGGCTGCGGCACCTGCATGTGGTCGGACCTGCCGATCCGGACAGCGAGTATGCCGGGCTGTTCTTCTACGGCATCCACCACGTCGAGACCGCCCTGCAGATCCTGGGCAACCCCGTGGTCCGAGCCGGGGAGCTGACCGCGCAGGCGCGCCGCGAGGGCGACACCGTCTGGGCCACCGCCACGATCGATGGCACCACGGTGACATTCACGTTCGTGGTCCCCGAGCCCGAGGGTCGCGTGCCCTTCCACGCCACCGCCGTACACGGACGTGGCGTGGTCTCCAGCGAGCTGACTCTAGGGCCGGACTACAACGCCCCGGCACTGGACGCCTTCGTCGCCGCAGTCAAGGCCGGCAAGGGCCAACTGAGCGCGGAGCAACTGCTCTCCCCCGTCGTCGTCCTCACCGCTATCAACCAGGCACTGGAGGCCACCCGATGAACACTGGATCCGAAGAACTGGCCATCGGCGTTATCGGCCTGGGCATCATCGGCCGTCAACACGTGGAACGGTTCGCCGCCCCTGACACCCCCGCTCGCCTCGCCGGAGTCTTCGACACCAACGAAGCACTGGTGGAGGAGTTCGCACAGGCCCACGGTGTGCCGGGGGTGGACAGCGTGGAGGCTCTTCTCGCGCTGGAGGACCTGGACGCCGTGGTGATCGCGGTGCCCTCGGGTCTACACAAGGACCTGACCATCGCCGCCCTGCAAGCGGGTAAGCACGTGCTGCTGGAGAAGCCGATCGAGATCAGTGTGGCGGCCGCGGACGAGATCCTGCAGGCGGCGCGTCAGGCCGGCAAGGTGTTGTCGGTGGTGAGCCAGCGCCGCTTCGCCCCGGCAAACCAGTTCATCAAGCAGTTCATCGACGACGGCGGCCTCGGTCGGATCACCTCGGCGGCGATCGAGGTGCCGCTGTGGCGCACCCAGGAGTACTACGACTCCGCCGGCTGGCGGGGCACCTGGGCGATGGACGGCGGTGGAGCACTGATGAACCAGGGCGTGCACCTGGTGGACCTGGCGCTGTGGCTGCTCGGTGACGTGGAGGAGGTCTACGCCCACACCGGCCTGCTCGCACACGAGCGGATCGAGGTGGAGGACACCGTCACCATCACCGCCCGCCTGAAGAGCGGTGCGTTCATGACGTTCCTGGCCACCACGGCCGCATTCGCACCGCCGCAGATCCGGGTGAACATCATGGGCGACAAGGGCACCATCGTCACGGTCAAGGAACAGATCACCCACTTCGAGACCGTGGACGGCCCTCAGGAAGCCGCCATCGAGAATCCGGACCTGGAGGCGCTCGGCATCACCGAGAGCGAGTACATCCAGCGCCAGCAACTGGCCGACTTCGTGAATGCGACGCGCAACGGCACCTCGGCACTGGTCACTCCGGAGCAGGCACGGAACGCGGTTGCCTTCATCGAGGCGGTCTACGAATCCGGCCGCACGGGCAAGCCGGTCCGTCCGGCGCCGCTCCCGGGGTAACCCTGCCTCATCGCTGTTGACTCGGGCCCCCGGATCGCATGGTGCGATCCGGGGGCCCGTCACATTCGGGCTGGATTTCCGGATGCGCCCCGCCTCGGTGCCGCCGCCGACCAAGAAGAGTCGCTGCGGAGACCTGTGCAATGCCCGACCGCACGGCCCCGCATCACTGGGAGTTTATCGCCTCAGCAGGCGCAGAACGATATCAGCCCGGTCGAGCAGATCACGCTGAGCCCGGTCGCTCAACGTATCCGGTCCCTTCGGGTTCTCCAGGTGTCGCACATAGCGCTCCAGGGCGACTACGGCCGGCTGCGCACGGTGGTTCTGGTAATGCCTTTGCGCCTGAGCCAGAGCGTTGGTTGTTTGATCAGCCAACGGACCGCCGACCTCTCCGCTGCGGATGTAATCGCGGGTCGCCGCCTGCAACTGCGCCAGAAGCTCCCCCGTTGAGCGTTCGTCGTCCTGGCTCGAAAGTTGAAACAGGGCGAGGTCGGTGCCGTGCATCCCCCATGTTGCGTCGCTGGTGGGCACGATGTTGAACACCGGGTTGTTGTACCAGCCCGTGGGAACGCTCCCGTGGAGTAAGCGGCCCTCGCTGTGAGTTGTGGGCAGTTCGCGAATCTGCTCGGCCCAGTGCACCCAGCTGAACACTCGGCCCGCGGCGGTGCCGAAGGAGCCGTAGCCACCCAGATCACCTTCCCGAACGATGGTGCGAGATTGCAGGTCGTACCCGAACCAGATTCCGGCCGGTCTCCTGCCCATGAGGTAGAGCACACCATCGGAGACCAGCACGTCTTCGTAGGAGAGCCAGTCGTCGCGCAATTCCTCACGCCAAAGCAGTTCGCGACTGTCCAAGTCCACCGCCGCCACCTGGGCGGCGTCCCGGACCGGCCCTGAAGTGCCCTCGCCGTAGGTGTCACCAACGATGTAAGCGGTCGAATCGTGGATCGCCACCGCCATGACTGCTTGATCTGGTAGGTAGTCGCGCCTCACTTCGAACTCACCGGTGTCCACGTCCACGAAAGTCAGCGCTCCAGTGTGCAGTCCACCGGATGGCCCGGAGGCGACGAGCAATTGGCCCCGATCCTCGTCGACGTCCATGTCCCGGATACGCATCTGCTGATTGCCTAGCGTCCCAAGTACCGTGATTGCGTTGCTCTCTGGATCGATGCTCGCGATCTGCGCACTTGGATAGAGTCCGGCATAGATCATGCCGTCGCTGCCCTCTGCGAGAGCCTTGGGCTCACCGTTGACGTCGAAGCGCACATTCTCGCCCGCGGCCGTATCGTGCACGGTCATCGCGTAATGACCGCCCACCCAAACGAGCCCCTGGCTGCTGAGCAGCATCGACTGCACCACCTCGGGATACCCGAAACCACGTGTGGCGGTGTCCCAGATATCGGCGCTCCCGCCCGGCTCCAGGTTCCAGATGTGCCCGAGTCCGCTCACCCCGAGAAGGCGCCCCTCCGGCGTGGGCTGAAGTAGTTGGTTCTCCATATCTCCGGCGGGTTTGCCTACCTTGTCCATCCCGGTGGGTGTGATCCGGTAGACGTTGGTTGTCAAACGCGCAATGGCGTACACGGTGCCGTCAGCGGCCACCGACAACTGGTCGATATAGCGATCGTCTGCCGGAATCTCCCGCTCAACCCGGTCGGTTCCGTCGGGACGGATCGAGATCAACTGCCGGCCACTGGCGATATAGACGTATCCCCCGCTGACGGCGAGATCCAAGATGCCGACCGGTGAGTCGCTCAACTGCGCCGTGAGATCAATGGATTCACCACCTTCCTTCGGCCAACGCAGCAGTTTGCCCGGCGCCGCTGAACCGGCAAACACATGCTGATCGTCGACGGCGACTGCAGTCGCGTAGAGCGATTCTGATACCCGGCCATAGGTCTGAACCGAAGCATCGGAGAGCCTGACCCGTCGCACCATGCAATCCGGATAGGTACCGATATAGAGGTACCCGTCGCGCACTGTCATGGAGTAGTACCACGTCGTACCGGGACCGACGTGTGCCCACGCCTCTGCTTCACCGGTACGCGGATCAAGCCGCCAGACCGCGCTGTGGCCGGCTGGGCCGATATAGACGTAGTCACCGTCCGTAGCCAG
>CALKWS010000237.1 GCA_938004115.1 uncultured Ruaniaceae bacterium | reverse complement strand
AGCACGACGGCGATGCACCGGCCGCGCAGCGACCCACGCCCGGGTGAGAGGTTCTGCGGGGGCGGGGCGCGGTGCGAGATTGCCGTACGGCCGGGCAGGTGACCGGGCGGGCGGTTATCGTGGCGCCGTGAGCATCCCCACCGCGGCCCCCTCACCCGCCGGGGCGCCTTTCGAACTCCAGCGCGGGGAGCAGTACGCCGTCGTCACCGAGGTGGGGGCGCACCTGCGTGAGTTCCGGGTGGCCGGGCGCGACGTCGTCGTCCCGTTCGATGCCGACCAGGTGCCACCGGCCTATCACGGTGCGGTGCTGGCGCCGTGGCCCAACCGCATCGGCGACGGCACGTACACCTGGCAGGGGCAGCGGTACGAACTCCCCGTGAACGAACCGGCGCGCCGCACCGCGCTCCACGGGCTGGTGGCCTGGCAGCGCTGGCGCACCATCGACCACAGTCCGGCGTCGGTCACGTTGATGGTGGAGCCGCCGGCCACGCCGGGCTACCCGTTCCAGTTGGCCACCACCATCCGGTACGCCCTCGGTCCCGGTGGCCTGGAGGTGGAATTGCGCACCCGGAACATCGGCGGGTCCGCCGCCCCGTACGGCGTGGGCTTCCACCCGTGGCTCTCCCCGGGTGCGGGCCCGCTGGACGAGGCCGTGCTGCGGGTCGATGCCACCCGGTGGGTACGCAGCGACGACCGGCTGCTGCCGGTGGCGGTGGAGGACCTGCCCGAGGAGTTCGATTTCCGCCGTCCGCGCGCGGTGGGATCCACGGTGCTCGACGACGCCTTCACCGGTCTGGAGTACGACGCCCAGGAGCGGTCCTGGGTGCGACTGCGCGGCACCGACGGGCACACTGCGGCCGTGTGGACGGACGCCGGCCTGGGCTACTGGCAACTGTGCACCGGGGATGAGTTGTCCGGCAGCGCCCGGCGCACCGCCCTGGCCGCCGAGCCGATGAGTTGCGCCGCCGATGCGTTCAACACCGGCGAGGACCTGGTGCACCTCGAACCGGGCGCCGACCACTACGTGCGCTGGGGTCTGACCCTGGAGTAGGCCGCTCTCCACGCCGCTCCCGGGGCGGGACCTTGGTACCTGGTGGGACGGCCGTCACCGCCGCATGCTGGTGGGGAGGTGATCTCCATGCGCAGGCGCCGGATCGTGGCCGCGGCGGTGGCCGCACCGCTGGTTTCCGCCTCGGTCACCATCGCCGCGGTGATCGCGACCGGGGCCCATCGTCGTTCCGGACTGACCCGCGCCGAGGCTCGCGCGCGGCTCAGCAGCGACGATCTCCTTCCCGACGCCACCGTCCAGAACGACCGGGCCGGGGTGATCGAGGCGCCCCCGGGGGCGGTGTGGCCCTGGCTGGTGCAACTCGGTCAGGACAAGTCTGGTTTCTACTCCTATGAATTCCTCGAGAACCTCGCCGGCTGCAAGATCGACGGCGCCGACCGGATCGTCCCCGAGTGGCAGCACCTACGGGTGGGCGACTGCCTGCGGTTGCACCCTGAGGTCGCCCTGCGGATCGCGCGCCTGGATCCGGCCACGGCGCTGGCTGCGACGTCGGCCGGCGGCCGAGCGCCCGGAACGGCAACCCTCGAGATGACCTGGGCCTTCCACCTCGAATCGGTGGCGCACCGGACGGGGCAGCCGCCGGCCACGCGGCTGCACATCCGCGAGCGCTACCGCACCCGTGATCGGCGCACCCGGGCGCTGGTCGAGGTCACCAGCCTGCTCAGCGCGGTGATGACCCGGCGAATGCTGTCGCGGCTGGCCGGACTGGCCGGTGCACCCGAGGCCACACCAGGAAACCCGCGAATCGACCCGCCACCGATGAGCGGCTGACCGTCGCGGGTTCGCGCACGCCCTATCGTGGTCTGCCATGAGTGTGCGCTTCGCGATGTCCGCCGCCGGGATCGCCGGACTCGCCGTCGTCGCCCTGGCCGCCACCGCCCCTGCGGCCCACGCCGATGCCGGTGACGACGTGGTGCGGCACCTGGATGTGGACATGCGGATCGACCCCGACGGGCTGGTGCACGTCACCGAGACTTACGAGTGGGACTTCGGTGACCGCGAGGGGTTGGGCCTGCGCCGGGACCTGGCCCAGCACTTCGCCTGGCCCGAGGACCCCGAGTTGATGCGGGTGTACGAGTACCGCGACCTGCGCGTCACCAGCCCCTCCGGCGCCCCGGCCGAGCACTGGGTGACCGGCGACGATGCCTACCTGTCGTTGGACATCGGCGCCCCGGACGGCTCGGACGACACCCGCACCGGGGTGCAGACCTACGAACTGTCCTACACCCTGGGCGGGGCGCTGAACGCCATCCGGGACGACGAGGAGGTGCCGGACCAGGACGAGTTCTTCTGGAACGTCACCGGCTCGGAATGGGATAACCGGATCGAACGGGTCACCACCACCGTCACCGGACCGGTGGACATCAGCGACGTGCGCTGCTGGGAAGGGGCGTCCTACTCCGACCGGCCGTGCACCGACAGCCGGGTGGACGGCGCCACGGCCACCTTCAGCTCCGGTCCGCTCACGCCAGGGCAGGAACAGACCATCGCCGTGGCCTTCCCGCCCGGCACGTTCGGCGACATCGACCCGATCCTGGTGCCCCGGGACGGCAGCGTGGCCGGGCTGACCGCCGGCCAGCAGCGCATCGCCGAGGTCACCGATCCGATGCTGGACGCCCTGGCGCGGTACTGGTTCATCCCCGCGGGCCTGGTGGGCATGGTGTTCGCGCTGTTGCTCACCCGCCGGATCCGGCAGGGACGCGATGACCACTTCGTGGGGATCCCGCCGGGCACCGTCCCCCCACCGCATGAAATCGACCGGCATCCGGTGGCGCAGTTGGACAGCCAGCCGGCGGTGGCGGTGCGGTTCACCCCACCCGATGGGTTGGCCCCCGCGGTGGCGGCCCACCTGGAGCACAAGGTCGGCGCCGGGAACGCCCTGGCGGCCACCATCGTGGACCTGGCCGTGCGCGGGTTCCTGATCATCCGGGAGGCGGAGACCGACCGGAAGGGCAAACCCCAGGACTGGGACCTGCTGCTGACCGAAGGCGCCTCCCAGCGCCGCGATGAACTGCTGCCCTTCGAGGATCGACTGCTCGCCGCGGTGTTCGGCGAGGCCCCGGTGGTGCGGCTGAAGTCCTCCTCCCGCACGATGCAGAAAGCCGCCACCGAACTGGGCAAGAACCTGGCCAAGCAGGTGGACGCCCAGGGCTTGTTCACCCGGCCGGTGGCCGCCGAGGCGCGGCAGCAGGCCGGCATGACCTCCCGCGGCCGGTCCCTGTTGTGGCAGATCGGCCTGGCCATGGTGGCGCTGCTGGTGGCGGTGGTGGGCGCGGCGGCGAACCTGTTGCCGCCCTCCGCCACCACGATGGCCTGGGTGGTGTTCGGGGTGGTGGCCGCGTGGCTGGCCATCCGGGCGGCGACCTTCACCACGTCCGTGCGGCGCAGCGCCGTGGGCCGGGCCCTGTACGAGCAGACCCGCGGGTTCAAGCAGTACCTGACCACCGCCGAGGCGGACCAGATCCGCTTCGAGGAGGGCATCGACGTGTTCTCCCGGTACCTGCCCTTCGCGATCATCTTCGGTACGGCCGAGCGGTGGGCCAAGGTCTTCGAACAGTTGCAGGCCCAGGGCCGCGCGCAGGTGCACACCGGCTGGTACGTGGGCACCTACCCGGGCGCGACGCCGTCGCTGACCACGCTGGCCGCCTCTGTCGGTTCGCTGTCCAGCACCGTCTCCGGCACCAGCGGTTCCGGTGGCGGGTCCGGGTTCGGCGGGGGCGGGGGCGCCGGCGGTGGGGGCGGCGGAGGCGGCGGCGGGGGCCGCTGAGCCAGCCCGACCCGGGGGGACGACGGCGC
>CALKWS010000236.1 GCA_938004115.1 uncultured Ruaniaceae bacterium | reverse complement strand
GCCGTAACGCCGCGAATCCGGGCAGGACCTGGTCGGTGATGATCTGCTGCATCTCGTCGTAGTGGGCGAAGCCGTTCCAGGCTGCGGTGAGCGTGGCCGCCTCCAGGTCGGCCAGGCTCCAGCCGGCCTCGGTGACCAGTAGGTGCATCTCGTTCGTCATCGACGTGCCGGAGACCAGGCGGTTGTCGGTGTTGATGGTCACGGCGAACCCCAGGTCCCGCAGCGCGGTGATCGGGTGCTCGGCCACCGTCGGTGCGATACCGGTATGCAGGTTCGACACCGGGCAGACCTCCAGCGGGATCTGCCGGTCGCGCACCCAGTGGGCCACCGGGCCCAGCTGTGCCGCCTCGGGGTCGCCGGCGTGGGCGATGTCCTCGATGATGCGCACCCCGTGCCCCAGGCGCAGCGCGTGGCACTGCTGCACCGCCTGCCAGACGCTGTGCACCCCGTCGGCCTCCCCGGCGTGGATGGTGTAGGGGAAGTTCGCCTCCCGCAGTGCGCGGAACGCGCCCGCCTGCCTGGTGGGAGGGAACCCGAGTTCGGGGCCGGCGATGTCGAACCCGAGCGCGCCCCGGTCGCGGTTCGCCAGGGTCAGTTCGACGATCTCATCGGCGCGGTCGTTCTGCCGCATGGCGGTGATCAGGGTTCCCACCCGGATGTGGTGACCGGCCTCCGCGGCCCGTGCCACGCCGTCGTCCAGCCCGGCCTGGACCGCGTCGACGACCTCCTGCAGGGTCAGCCCGCGCTCCAGGTGCTGCTCGGGGGCGTAGCGCAGTTCGGCGTAGACCGCACCGTCGCCAGCCAGGTCCAGGACGGCTTCGCTGGCGACCCGGTGCAGGTGCTCGGGGGTCTGCATCACTGCGGTGGTGTGGGCGAAGGTCTCCAGGTAGCGCTCCAGTGACCCGGAGTTCGCCGATTCCACGAACGAGCGGGCCAGCGCGTCGGGGTCCTGGGCCGGTAGGGTGTGGCCGATCTCGTCGGCGAGTTCCAGCATCGTCCCGGGGCGCAGACCTCCGTCGAGGTGGTCGTGCAGGACGACTTTGGGCAGGGCGGCGATCTGGTCCCGGTTCAGCGACATAGAGGGCAGCCTACGCTGCCAGTGACGACGCGCGTTGCGCCGGTGGGAGCGGTGTGGGTCGGTCGAGGAACCCTTGGGCAGGGCGATGGGGAGTTCTCACCATGCCGCTCGCGCCCGGCCTGGACTAGCGTGGACGAAGAGAAACTCGGAGGGATAGGTAGCACCGTGCTTCTGCACCAACATCAGATGGCCCACATCACGGGACTGACGCAGGACGTCGCCCACGGCCTCAGCAGCCGGGCCGAGACGGCGTCGGAGTTCGCGAGCCAACAGAACGCCTCCCGCTGGACCGCCAACTCCCAGGCACTGCAGTTCGCCCAGGCGTACCGCGACCGGCTGTTGCAGATGCAGGAGAAGATGAACAGCATCACCGAGAAGGTGGAGCAGTTCAGCCAGGGGCTGGCCGAGTCCGGCGCAGCGGTGCAGAACCTCGACGAAGAGGTGAGCAGCCATCTGGAGGCGCTGCGCAGCAAGTGCGACCACGGGGATGAGCACACCACCCCGGAAACGGTGAGGTGACCGATGCTCGATCCCGGCGGCGGTGGCGTCAGCAGCGAGGGCCAACTGCGGCGCTACCTCAATGTGCGGCCCAAGCACACCTTCGGCTCGTGGGTGGACCGGCAGAACCTCGGCGCGCACGCGGAGCAGCTGCGGGAGCTGGCCGAGGTGCTGCGCTCGGCCGCTAGTGACAGCGGCATGGAGGGGGCTGCGGGCGATGCGGCGCGCGAACTGGCCGCGCAGATCGCCTCCGAGGCGGGTGAGCTCGCCGAGGAGTTCGACGAGGTCACCGAGATCGCTTCCGAAGCGGTGCAGGTGGTGCATGACGGCGCCAGGGAGTACGAGAACCTGCCCGATTCGGCGCTGAACGCCAACCAGCGGCAGCAGGTCTCCAGGTTCGACCACCCGGCGCAGGGCAGCACCGAGTTCGCCACGCCGGAGGCGCTGGAGGCCCACCTCCTCGGACTGAACCGGCGGCAGCGTGAGGAGGCCGCTGCCGAAGCGATGGCCGATCTGGACTCCAGGCTGTCGGGGACCACGGCGCGGATGAGCGGGCAGACCGAGGCGCCGGCACCGACGAACCCCGGGGCACCGGGCAACGGCCCGGGCTTCCGGGGCGGGAGTCCCGGCTACGGGGGTCCCGGCGGTGGCGGTGCGCCCGGACCGGCGGGCCCCGGGCCTGGCGGACCGGGTGGTCCCGGCGTGCCGGGCGGACCTGGCCACCCCGGGGCGCCACCTTCGCCAGGGGGCCCTGGCGGCCCGGGACCGGGCGACAGTCCGGGTGTCGGCGGCCCGGTGATCGGGCCGCCCGGAGGGGTGCAGCCGCTTCCCGGGCCGGATCCGTGGAACCCCGAGCAGCCCGGTGACGTGATCGACGACAGTGTGCCCGACGGCCCCGGCGGCCCGGCGCCCACCCCCGGGGTGGGCTCGCCCGGCACGGGACCCGGTGTGGGCGGCGGACCGAACCTGGGCGGCGGACCCGGCGCAACCCCACCTGGCGTGGGAGGGCCCGGCGGTCCGAGCATGGG
>CALKWS010000235.1 GCA_938004115.1 uncultured Ruaniaceae bacterium | reverse complement strand
AGCCCCGTGGGCCGGCAGCGAGCACCGGGACCTGGTGGAGATCGATACCGCGGACCCGGACCTGCTGGCCGAGGAGATCGCCGGGTACGGTGCCGCCGTCGTCGTCCTGGACCCGCCGGAGGTTCGCGATGGGGTGCGCCGGCGGTTACGAGCGATCGCGGATCTGGCCGGGGTGCCGGCCGGGGGAGGGCAGTGACCGTGGCCGAGACTTCCGCCGACCGGTTGGTGCGGCTGCTCGCGCTGGTGGCGTACCTGGACGACCACCCCGGGGTGAGCGTGGCCCAGGTGGCCGAGCACTTCGGGGTCAGCGAGGCCCAGGTGCTCACCGACGTGGACACCTTGTGGGTCTCGGGCACACCGGGGTATCAACACAGCGACCTGATCGACTTCTCCGCCGATGACCGGGAACGCAACATCCTCACCCTGGTCGAACCCCAGGGGATGGACACCCCGCTGCGTCTTGGTGCCGGCGAAGCGGTGGCGCTCCTGGTTGCGCTGCGCTCCCTGGCCCACACCCCCGGAGTGGGGGACCAGGCGGTGGTGGTCTCGGCGCTGGAGAAACTCACCGCCGCTGCCGGCGGGGCCGCCGAGGCCGCCGGCGCGGTGGAGGTCCACACCGACTCCTCCGCACTGGCCGAGAACGTGGAACTGATCGGCACCGCGATCCGCGAAGGGCGCCAGGTGCACCTGCGGTACGTCTCGGCTGCCGATGAGATCTCCGAACGCACCGCCGATCCGATCCGGCTGCTCAGCGACTCCCAGCGCTACTTCCTGCACGCCTGGTGCTACCGGGCCGAGGACGTGCGGCAGTTCCGGGTGGACCGGATCCTGCAGGTGCAGATGCTGCCCACCCCCGCACGGGAGCACCCGGACGTGACGTTCACCGACAGTACCGACCCGGAGCTGTCCGATGCGCGCTGGCGGGTGCGGCTCACGCTGGCCTCCCGGGCACGCTGGGTCGCCGAACACGTGCCGGTCGCCGAGGTGGAGGAACTCGGCGAGGGCACCTTCGCGGTGCACCTGGACGTGGTCGACCTGCCCTGGCTGCGCAACCTGGTCCTCGCCCTGGGCCCCGACGTCCTCGACCTGGCGCCGGAACACATCCGCCGCGACCTGGCCGCCTACGCGGCCGAGGCCTTGGCGGCCTATCCCTCAGGCGGCTAGCCCCTGGCGTCGCCCCGGCGGCGACGGGCCGGCCGGCCCCTAGACTGCCCGCATGTGGTTCGTGATCTGGACGGTGCTGGTACTGGGCGCGCTGGGGTTCTTCGCCTACCTCGGCTGGCGGCTGTGGCGCAGGTCCGTCCGGCCGTTGCTGCAGGAACTGGGAAACGCCGCCCAGGTCACCGGCGAACTGGCGGAGAAAGTCGCGGTGTTGCAGGAAGCCCAGCCCGAGCCGAGGGTCACCCCGGACCTGTTCGCCTCCGAATCACAGCGCGAGGCGTTCGCCCAGACCCGCCACGACATCCGGGCCCGGCGACGGTCCCGCGCCGATGCGCGTAGGGAACGGGCCTACGCGCGCTGGCGCGACCTCGGCCAACCCTTCTGAGGGGCGATCCACCGCCCCTGCGGTGGTGCCCCGGTCGCAGAATTCACCTGTTGTTCGTCACGGCACCACGACACACCGGCCAGGTGCCGTTAGACTGAGGCAAAACCCGCCTCGTCGTGGAGGGAATACATGCTCCGCAATCCGGCCTTCTGGGTCGTCCTGTTCCTCGTCATCATGCTGCTGTTCGGTGCCAACAAGTTGCCCGGCCTGGCCGGTAGCGTCGGCAAGTCGCTGAAGATCTTCAAGAAGGAGGTCAGCGAACTGCAGGAGGACGGCAGTGGGGAATCTCCCACCAACGCCACCATCTCCTATGACCAGCCGACGGTCACCCCTGCGCCGTCGCCACAGAACACCGAACAAGCCCCACAGCACTCCGCCGAACCACCGAAGTAGGAGTGGCGCAACGCAGCACCCGGCGTACCAACCCCGAGGGGCGGATGTCGCTCGCTGCCCACCTGCGGGAGTTGCGACGCCGGTTCATCCTGGGCGCCCTGGGCGTACTCGCCGGTGCCGTGGCGGGGTGGTTCCTGTCCGATCCGGTGCTCGAGGTGATGCAGGAGCCCATCCAGCGCCTGCAGGCCGAGGGCTTGGACGCACGGCTGAACTTCCAGGACGTGACCTCCACCCTGGACGTGAAGGTCAGGGTCGCCCTCACGGTGGGGTTGGTGGTGTCCAGCCCGTGGTGGATGTACCAGATCTGGGCGTTCATCAACCCCGGCCTGACCACGAAGGAGAAGCGGTACTCACTGGCGTTCGTCGGTGCCGGCGTACCCCTGTTCTCCGGCGGCGTGGCGATGGCCTGGATCGCCCTGCCGAACACCGTGCGGTTGCTCACCCAGTTCACCCCCGACGGTGATACCGCCTCGAACTTCATCAACGCCTCGGTGTACCTGAAGTTCGTCATGCAGTTCGTGCTGATCTTCGGGTTCGCGTTCCTGCTGCCGCTGATCATGGTGGCCCTGACCTTCCTCGGCGTGGTGCGCGGCATCACCTGGCTCAAGGGCTGGCGATGGGCGGTGATCCTGATCTTCGTCATCGCCGCGCTGGCCACTCCGACGGCGGATCCGGTCACCTTCATCCTGATGGCGATCCCGGTGATCATCCTGTACTTCCTGGCCGTGGGGGTCTGCGTCCTGCGGGACCGCCGACGGGACAAGCGGAGGGCAGCGGAAGAGGCGCAGGAGGCCACCGACCGCACGAGCGGGGACGACGGCGGCCCGGGAGCGGGTTCGTCGGTCACCACCGCATCCGCACCGCAGACCGGAGTCGACGCGCCCACCACACCACCGGGCTCGACGACGGCATGACCTCTCCGCGCGCCCGGTGAGGGCCCGCCCCCCGCGGCGGTCGAGGACGGCGG
>CALKWS010000234.1 GCA_938004115.1 uncultured Ruaniaceae bacterium | reverse complement strand
TGGGGTAGGCGGGCTGCGTGCTGGGGCCGCCGGCTGCGACATCGGCGTAGACACGTTCGAACAGGCCGCGGAAGGTCTCTGCGAAGCCTTCGACGTGCCCCCCGGGGTAGAACGTGATCGCAGCGGCGGCCTCGCTCAGTGTCGCGGGGTCGCGGTGGCGCACCTCGTTGGGCCGGTCCCGGTGCCCGGTCCACAGTTCATCGGGGTTCTGCGAATACCATGAGAGTGCAGCCGTCGACCCGTCGATCTCGAAGGACATCTCGTTCTTGCGTCCGGGCGAGACCTGCGACACGGTCAGCGCACCGCGCGCTCCCCCGGGGTACCGCAACAGCACATGGGCGGCGTCGTCGGTGGTGATCGGGACCGGCTCCCCGGGGGCCGCGGCACCGGAGTGGGCAGCGAAGGTCTCCCGGGATCCCGAGGGTTTGAACCGGGCCGGCACGAACGTGTGCAGTTGGGCGTAGACGGCGTCGACGGGCTCCCCGATGATCCACGAGGTCGCATCGAGCCAGTGGCTGCCGATGTCCGCGACTGCGCGGGTCTGCCCCGCCAGAGCGGGTTCAACCCGCCAGTTCCAGTCGGTCTCGTACAGCAGCCAGTCCTGCAGGTAGCTCCCGGTGACCAGCCGGGGCGTACCGACCTCACCGGCGGCGACCATACTGCGGGCGTGGTGGATGAGGGGATAGAAGCGCAGGTTGAAGCACACCGCGTTGACGAGGCTGCGCTCCCGTGCCAGGTGCCACAGCCGGCGCGCATCGGCCAGGTCCGTCGTGAGGGGTTTCTCGCACACGACGTGCTTACCGGCCTCGAGCACCGCGTGGGCCTGCTCGGCATGAAGGTGGTTCGGGCTGGCGATGTGTACGACGTCGACGTCGGAGGCGAGCAGATCGGCCATGTCCCGGTAGGCCGGAACGCCCAACCGGGCAGCCGGCTCCGCGGCACGCTCTGGTGCGGAGCCCAACACCCCGGCCAGGTGGCCCCCGGCCCGTCGCACCGCCTCGGCATGGACCAGGCCGATGAAACCCGTGCCGATGACCGCGGCCTTGACTCGTCCACCTTCGTGCACCATCGCTACGTCCTTTCGGGTTACCGGCTCAGTCCGCGCGCTGCCGGGATACGGCCACATACGCCCACGCCAGGGCGAGCACGATGATCCCGTACACCATCTGCTGCACCGCCTGCCCGGCACCGAGGGTGAGCATCAGGCGGTTGAGCACGGTCAGCACCAGCGCTCCGACGATGGTGCCCCCGTAGCCACCGGATCCACCGAGGATCGAGGTGCCACCGATCACGGCGGCCGCGATGCTCGGTAGCAGCAGGGAATTCGACTGGCTGGGGCCGACCGAACCGGAGGTGCCCGAGATGATCATCCCGGCGACGGCGGCCAGGATCCCGACGATGACGTAGGTGACGATCAGCACCTGCCACACCTTGATCCCGGACAGGCGGCAGGCGGTGGCGTTGTCTCCCACCGCATAGATGTTGCGGCCGAGCCCGGACCGCGCGAGCATCCAGATCAGGAACACCGAGACCACCGCCCAGACCACGGCATTCAGTGGTATCGGCCCGATGAGGGTGCCACCGCCGATCCGCTGCAGGACCTGCGGGACGACGGCCGATCCGGAGAGGAACCCGCCACTGGCCTGGCCGACGGAGACCACCCCGAGCAGGACGCTGGACATGCCGATCGTCATGATCAGCGGATGCACCCGGAAGATGCCGATCCCGATGCCGTTGAGCAGCCCGGCTCCCGCGCCGACGGCGACGCCCAGGACCAGGGCGGTCACCGTGCCCGCACCGCTCTGGGTCGCCACCACGTAGGCGGCGAAGTTCGCGATCATCGCTACCGAGAGGTCGATCCCGCCGGTAAGGAAGGCGATCGTCTGGCCGGCGGCGAACAACGCCAACGGGCAGGCCAGCAGCAGGATGGAACGCAGGCCCTGGACGGTGAACAGACTGGGGTCCAACGCGGCGGTGACCGCATAGAACAGCACGAAGACCACGCTGAGCACGACGATCGGGTGGTCGGTGAGGTAGTTGCGTACGCGCTGGGCGGTGCTGGGTACCTCGTCTGCGGGCACGGGGGCCGTCTGGGGTGCGGTGCTGGTCATAACTTCCTCCGTTTCATCTCGAGGAAGCCGCCGAGCATGACCACGACGATGATGATCAGGCCCTGGAGCAGGGTCGCGATGTTGGAGTTCACGCCCATGCTGAGCAGGATCGAGGGGATGAGGGTGAGCACGAAGGCCGCGAGCACGGGACCCAGGAGTTGGCCGCGGCCACCGGCCAGGGCTACGCCGCCCAGGACGACGGCGGCCACGGAACTCAGCAGCGCACCGAGGGCGACCGTGCCCTGCGGGCTGCCGCTGCCGAGCAGGGCGGTGGTCACCAGTCCGGCGAAGCCGACGAAGACCCCAGAGATCAGGTAGGCCTTCACCCTGGCGCGCTTGACGATGACGCCGGTGAGGAACGCGGCCTGCCGGTCGCTGCCGATGGCATACGTGGCGATCCCGGACCTGCTGTACCGGAAGGGTAGCCAGATCAGGCAGAAGACGGCCGAGAGCCACAGCAGCGCAGGCCAGGGATTGGAGAACCCGCCCACGATCATGTTCGCGAAGTCCGGATTGGCTCGCCCGCCGGGCCCGCCGAGGATGAACAGGGCCAGCCCGACGAAGGTGAAGTGCAGGGCGAGGGTGACGACGATGTCCGGCATGCCCGAGACCGTGATGATCCAGCCCATCAGACCCGACAGCAGCGCCGTGCCGATCACGGTGAGGATCGCCACGAGGATACTCATTGCGAACGAGGCGTCCTCCATCAGCAGCGCCGACACGCAGTTCGCGAGCACCATCAGCGCACCAACAGCCAGGTTGATCCCGCCGGAGATGACCACCACGCCCTGGGCCATCGCGACGAAGGCGAGCATCAGGCCACCGGCCACCAGAGCGCGTAACTCGAAGCCTCCGAAGTTCGCGACCTGGGTGGAGCGCAGGAAGATCAACCCGGCCAGCAGCAGGGCCAGACCCACCACCCAACCGTTGCGCTGCCGGAACCGGGCCACCGCACTGGTGGGCCTCGGGACCGCTGTCTGCGGCGCGACCTCGGTCATGCTCCGGCCTCCGCGTCCACGAAACCATGGGCGGCGCGCAGCAACGCCTCTTCACCTGCGTCGGGAGGAAGTTCGGCGACGATCCGACCGTGATAGAGCACCAGGGCACGGTCGCAGACGAGTTCGATCTCGCGCAGTTCGCTGGTGTACATCACCACCGCTGCCCCTTCTTCGGCCAGTTCCCGGATGAGGTCGTAGATCTGCCGCTTGGTGCCGATGTCGATACCCCGGGTCGGGTCGAAGAGCAGCAACGTGCGGAATCCCTCGGCGAGCCAGCGGCCGATCGTGAGTTTCTGCTGGTTCCCGCCCGAGAGCCGCCGCGCCTGGGACGCCGCCCGGGTGTCGATCGAGAGCCGGGCCACCGCCCCGTTGACGGCGCGGGTCTCCTTGCGCCCGGAGATCGGTCCCCACCGCCAGAAGCGTGCCGTGGCGGGCAGCGCGATGTTCTCCCGGATCGAGCGCTTCGGCAGGATCGCCATCGTGCGGTCGGCCGGAACCAGGGAGATGCCGCGGCTGATGGCCGCTGCCGGGTGGCGGGCGATGAGCGCCTCGCCGTCGACCTGGATATCGCCGGTGCGCGGCCGCCGGGCACCGGCGAGCACGTCGAACAACGCCTCCTGGCCCTGACCCTCCAGGGCGGTGATGCCCACCACCTCCCCGGGCGCGACGGAGAAGTTCACGTCGTTGAGGACCTCACCGGCGCTGACGCCCCGGACCACCAGGTACGGCTCGCCGACATCGGGACGTCCGGCTCGCGATCGGCGGCCCTCCTCCGCCTGGCCGGATGCGACTTCACCGAGCATCGAGTGGACGATGCGCTCCTCGCGCCCGTCCTTCGGGGCGAAGGATGCCACGTCGCCCCCATCCCGGAAGACGGTGCACATGTCGCAGTGCTCGATGACCTCTTCCAGGCGGTGGGAGATGAACAACACCGAACCGCCGGCCGCTGTCTGGCGGGCCATCACCTCGGTGACCTTCGCGCTGAGGTCGGAGGGTAGGGCCGCGGTGATCTCATCGAGGATGAGCAGCCGCGGCTTGTGGGCCAGGGCCCGGGCGAGGTCGAGCATCCGCAGGAATGGCAACGGCACGTCACTGACCCGCTCGCCGAGGTCCAGCCCATGGATGCCGAGTTGCTCCAACTCGGCGGTGACGGCAGCCGGGTCGGTGCCGGTGAGTCTGAGGTTCGCCTTGACCGTCAGGTCCGGGATCATCGCAGGATCCTGGAAGACCGAGGCGATGCCCCGTTCGTAGCCCTCGGCCGGCGAGCGCAGCGCGACCGGTTCACCGTCCATGGTGATGCGTCCGGCGTCCTTGTCGATCACGCCGGTGAGGATCTTCACGAACGTCGACTTTCCGGCACCGTTGGCGCCGAGCAGCGCGTGCGCCTCGCCCGGTTGCACCCTCAGGTCCGCCGAGCGAAGTGCACGCACCGCCCCGTATGACTTGGCCACGGCCTCGGCATGCAGCAGTGGTTCAGCGTCGGTCATCGCGTGCGCTCATCCCTCCCGCGAGCATTGGGGGCCCGGCCGGCGTGCCGGGAAACGAGGTTGGTCTCGTTCCCGGCACGCCGTTCATGCATGCCTCGGTCAGCCATCGCTGGGGCCGTCGCAGGCATACAACTGCTCGCGCGTCATCTCCAAGGGGTAGTCGATGTCGATGGCGGCGCTGGTGTCCGGTCCGCGGTCCGGGTCGAATGCGGCTTCCATCTCCTCGGCGGCGGTCTCCATCGTCCAGAGGGCCGGGGTGAGCATCGTGGTTTGTTCGACGTCTTCGCCGTTGAGGATCTTCAGTGCCACGTTCGTACCGACCGCGCCGATGACGGCGGGGTTGGTCACCGCGGCGCCGGGTGCGCCGTCGATGAGCTGGCCCACGAATGCATTGGAGTCCTGGCCAGTGACGGGGACCAGGTCCTTGCCGACCGATTCGATGCCGTTGACCACGGTGTAGTCCGCGCCGGTGGTCCACACGCCGTCGTAATCACGGGCACTGAATTCCTGCACCGCGATCTCCCCGCCCAGGGTGTAGTCCCAGCTGGTCCACACGGTGTTGAGGTTGATGTCCGGGTAGTTGGCCAGGGCGGCCTCGACGCCCTCGTGACGGTCGGTATCGGACTGGACGCCCTCGATGCCACGCATGTACAGGACGTCACCCGATCCACCGATCTCCTCGGCCAGCCACTCCATCCCGATCCGGCCCCACTCGACCTGGTCGTTCGTGACGATGTAAGCCTCCGGGGTGCTGACGGCTGCGTCCACGGCGACCACGACGATGCCCTGGTTGACCGCCTCTTCGATGATGCCGTTGAGCTGCTCGGGGTCGGAGGGGTTGACGACGATGGCGTCCACCCCTTCGGAGATCAGCGTCTGCAGGTGCTGCACCTGTTCGGTGGGTCCGGCGTTCTCGGAGAACACCACGACCTCCGAGACCTGTCCACTGGCCAGGGACTCGGCCTGGATCGAACAGATCATCTGCTCGCGCCAACCGTTCCCGGCCAGGGTGTTGCTCACCCCGATGACGTAGTTGCCACCAGCGGCCTCTTCGTCACCGGCGGCCTCGTCACCGCCCGGGGCCGGCTCGTCCCCACCGTTGCCGTTGCCGCACGCCGCGACTGTCAGCGCCAGCGCCGAGGCAATCACCGCGACCTTGATCGTTACGGAACGCTTCATTGCGGATCCTCCCTTTCCCGGACCATTCCGGGCAGTTGGGGTGGTTGGTTCCGGCGCGCGGCCGGCCACCTTGATGTCTGGCATACCGGTCGAGAATGCTCCTCAGCACTTCCGAACCTGTATAGACATTGCGACCCTAACCAGGGGCACGTTAGCGGTCAAGGTTCGATACCTTTTCGTGACGTCTCCGGCGGGCGCGGGTAGTACGCGGCGCCCGGGCCGGTACGGTCAGCCGGCACCGGACTTGGCGGCCTGGCGACGGCTACGGCGCCGCGTCCGAGGCCGCTACCGCGGCCCCCACCGCTCCGGCCAGCGGGCCCAGTTCGGCGAGTTCTACCCGGTAGGACTCCGGTGGCACCAACGGCGAACTCGCTCGCAACTGCTCGGTCAAAGGTCGCAGCAGCCAGTCACCGGCGAGCGCCACACCACCACCGATGATCACCACCTGCGGGGTCAGCACGGTGAGCAGGTTCGCGAGGCCGAGTCCGATCCAGGATCCCGCCTCGCGCAGCGCCGACCGGGCGCGTTCGTCGCCGACCGCTGCGGCCGCCGCGGCGTCGGCGACAGTGGCCAGGCCGGCTGCGCCGGCGATGACATCCGCGCGTGCGAGGGCCTCTAGGCAGCCGCGATTCCCGCAGCCGCACAGCGGGCCGCCACGCAGTAACACCTGATGACCGATTTCCCCGGCGTTGCCCAGTTGGCCTGTGAACAGCCTCCCGCCGATCACCACACCACCGCCGATGCCGGTGCCGAGCACCACACCGAGCACGTCATGAACGTTGCGTCCGGCGCCGAGCCGGCTCTCCGCCAATACGAAGGCGCGCGCATCGTTGATCATGGTGAGCGGCCTTCGTGCCGCCGCTCGAAGGGGCTCGGTCACCGGCACCCCGCGCCAATCCCCCGGGATGTTCGGGACCACGATGCCCAGACCCGTGCCCGGGTCGACATGCCCGGGAAGGGTCACTCCCACTCCCCGTAGGCCCGGGAACTCCCGGACCCACTCGCCGATCAGGCGCGCGGTGGCCGCCACCGTCTGCTCCGGTGCGGTCCGGTTGGTCGGTACGGTGGCGCGCCTGGTGACCGACCATTGCTCGTCGTCGACCACGGCAACCTTGGTCGTGGTGGCGCCCACATCCACCCCGAGCCAGCGCGCCATCGCCCGATCCGATCAGCGGTTGGTGTCGCGGCTTGGCGGCGCCGGGGACTGGCCGTCGGGACCGACCGCGGGCGGGGTCGCTCCCGGGTGCTGGTCGCGGACTTGCGCCCGTGCGGCTTCGCGTCGCGCGGCCCCGGCCCCACCGATAGCCCGCGCGACCCGTTCGGCGTGCTGGTCGTAGGCCTCGTCGAACAACTGCGCGGAGCGTTCGGCGCCGACGACTGATGCGGAGGTGAGCACCGGCGGGCGTATCCCGCGCTCGACGAGCAGTTCCGCCGTCTGCACCTTGAGTTCGTTGACCACCGCGACGGTCACGGCGGTCGAGCCCGGGCCCACCGGTTCGGCAAGCCCCGGAACGGTCACCAACGCGTCCCCGGGAGGTGTACCGATGTCGATGACGAGGTCGACGACGTCGACGAGATGGACGGCCGTGGACGAGGCCGGGATCGCGGCGCGGGACGTGACCGCGATCGTTCGTAGCCCCCGATCGCGCGCTCCCTGGGCGATCTCCACCGCGACGGCGGAGGTGCCGGAGACGCTGAACACCATCATCACGTCGCGGGCGCCGAAGGCGAAGTTGGACAGGATGACCTCGGCCAGGCCCGGTGTGCGTTCGATGTACATCGCCTGACGCTGGCCGTTGGCGCCGACCACCTGGGTGTGGAAGGTGGTCGACAGTTCGACGATCGGGTGGAACCCGGGGTACGAGCCGTACCGCGGGAACATCTCCTCCACCGCTATCCGGGAGTGTCCGCTGCCGTACATGTGCACCAGACCACCCGCGGCGATGGCATCGACACACCAGCGGGCCGCCTCCGCGATCGACCCCGACTGAGTCTGCTGGACCTGACGAATGAGGTCCACCACGCGCTCACTCCAGCGGCCGGCGGCGCCCGCATGAGTACTCATAGGTCCAGGCCTTTCGGTGATAGTTGTATAGCCAACTTGGCGCGCGCTGAGCAGCCTATGATGTTGGGTATGAGTGGTCAAGCCGCGCGACGCCCGCGACCCGCGGCCCGCTACACGGAGATCGAGAAGTGGCTGCGGGAGCGGGTGCTCAACGGGGCACCGGGCGACCCCCTGCCGTCCGAGACCGAACTGGCGGCCCGGTTCAAGGTCAGCAGGATGACGGCTCGGCAAGCGGTGCAGAACCTCACGATCGACGGGCTCGTCCGCCGTCAGCGCGGGTCGGGAACCTTCATCGCCCCGCAGCCGATGCACCGGCACAGCGGTGCGCTGATGAACT
>CALKWS010000233.1 GCA_938004115.1 uncultured Ruaniaceae bacterium | reverse complement strand
CACGGCGGCCTCGGTGTGGTTGTCCAGCGCCGAGGTGGCCTCATCCAGGATGAGCACCCGCGGGTCGCGCAGGATGGTGCGGGCGATCGCCAGGCGCTGCTTCTCCCCACCGGAGAACCGGTGCCCGCGAGCGCCGACCACGGTGTCATACCCCTCGGGCAGGCTCATGATCAGGTCGTGGATCTGGGCGGCGCGGGCGGCGGCCACCAGGTCGGCGTCGCTGGCCGCCGGCCGGGCGAACCGCAGGTTCTCGGCGACGGTGGCGTGCAGCAGGTAGGTGTCCTGGGACACCACACCGACCACGTGGGCAAGGTCGGCCAGCCTACGGTCGCGCACGTCCACGCCGTCGATCATCACCCTGCCGCTGCTGGGGTCCATCAGCCGGGCCACCAGCGCCGCCAGGGTGCTCTTGCCCGCCCCGGAGGCTCCGACCAGGGCGAGGGTGCGTCCGGCTCGGATGGTCAGGTCGATACCGCTCAGCGCGGGCCGGTTGGCCCCGGGGTAGGTGTAGGTCACCTGGTCCAGGCGCACCTGCCCGGCCCCGCGCCCGGGCGGGAGCGGAACGGGCCGGTCGGGGTCGGCCACGGTGACCGGCAGGTCCAGGTACTCGAAGATCCGGGAGAACAGGGCCATGGAACTGACCACCTGCACCCCGACGTCGAGCACACCCATGAGCGGGCGGAACAGGCTGTGCTGCAGGGCGATGAACGCCACCAGCGTGCCGATGCTCAGGCCCGCGCCGGTGACCGGCAGCCCGGCGGCCAGGTAGATCAGCGCCGGGATGGCGGCGAAGATGATGCTCATCGTGGCCATGCGCCAGCGTCCGGCCAGTTGGGCGCGTACCTCCAGGTCCACCAGGTCGGCGGAGGTGTCGGTGAACCGGTGCCGGAGCAGCGGCCCGGCGCCCATGGTGCGCCCCAGGATCACCCCGGAGATGCTCAGCGACTCCTCCACTTGGGCGTGCAGGTCGGCCAGCGCGCGCTGACGCCGGGCCGTCACCGCCCGGCGCATCAGGGCGACCTTGCGGGTCAACCAGATCGCCGGCGGCAGCACCAGCAGGCTGAGCAGGGACAACTGCCAGCTCAGCGCCACCATCGCGATGGCGGTACCGATGGCCACGGTGACGTTGGAGGCGATCGAGGTGGCCGTGGTGGTGACCACCGTCTGCATCGCGGAGATGTCCTGGGTGAGGCGCGATTGCACCTCCCCGCCGCGGGTGCGGGTGAAGAAGTCCAGTGATTGGCGTTGCAGGTGGCCGAAGACGTCGCTACGCAGCCGGTGCATCACCTGCTGGCCGGTGTGGGTGGCGACCCAGGTCTGCAGCACCCCGAGCACCGCGGTGGCCACGGTGACCGCGAGCATCGCGACCACCAGGAGGAGCAGCAGCGGTACGTCCTGGCCCACGATCGCATCGTCGATCACGTGTTTGGTCAGGAACGGGGTGGCCAGGCCGAGCACGGAGGAGGCCACGATGAGGGCGACCACGACGGCCAGGCGGCCCCGGTGCGGGGCGAAGATCGTGGCGATGCGACGCACCGAGACCGGATGGTCGCGCAGCTGGGCGGAATCGGCCGGGTCGAGTCGGGCGATGCCCGGGCGGCGGTGGCCGCGGTCCGACGGCGGCTCCCTCCGGTGGGGAGCAAGGCGGGCGGGTGGGGTCTGGGGGCGGCCGAGCATCGGCATCACTGGTCCTTCCAACGGCCGGGGCGCGGACGCGGGAGCGGCGCCGGGCACGGGGGCCCGCGGCACGATGCCGCCGGGCGCGGGGGGCGGCCTCGGCCGCCATCCGATGCTGAGGTTACCTCACTATGAGGGAGGTGTCTATAGTGGGTTGGTCATGACGAACGACGCCGCATCCGCCCCGGGGGCACACCCCGCGCACCCGCCCGCGGCTGACGGCACCGACGGAGAACCGATGCGCGCCGCGGGGCTGCTCATGCACGCGGCGCGCGGCTTTCGCCGTCGTTCGGCCACGGCATTGGCGCCCTGGTCGATCTCACCGCACCAGGCCCGGGCGCTGCGGGTGATCGCACTGCGCGGGCCGTTGCGTTCGGCGGTGCTGGCCGATTGGCTACGCATCGCGCCGCGGTCGGCCACCGAGGTGGTGGACGCGCTGGTGCAGCGGGGTCTGGTGCAGCGACAGCCCGACCCGCAGGACCGCCGGGCCGTGCTGGTGGGGATCACCCCGGCCGGGGCGCAGTTGCGCCAGGAGTTGGAGGCCGCACGCGCGGTGGCCGCCGAGGAGTTCTTCGCCCCGCTCGATCGGGCCGAGCGGGAGGTACTCGTGGGCTTGTTGGCCCGCCTGGTGGCCGAGGGCGAGGCAGACACGGGCGACGAGCGCTGATCAGGCCAGCGGGCCACCAGCGCCGGGGTCAGCCCCGGGTGGGACCGATCGGTCCGCGGTCAGGCCCGGGGGGCCGGCTGGGCCCTCGGGTCAGCCCTGCGGGATCACCAGCGCGGTGGCGATCGCGGCGATGCCCTCCCCGCGTCCGGTGAGGCCCAGCGCGTCGGTGGTGGTGGCGCTCACGGTGACCGGGGCGCCGGCGGCCAGCGACAGCAGTTCCTGGGCTCGCTCGCGGTGCGGGGCGAGTTTGGGCCGGTTACCGATCACCTGGACCGCCACGTTGCCGACCTCGAACCCGGCCGCGCGCACCTGCCGGGCCGCCTCGGTGAGGATCTCGCTGCCCGAGGCCCCCGCCCAGCGCTCGTCGGCGGTGCCGAGGACCGACCCCAGGTCACCCACGCCGGCGGCCACCAGCAGGGCGTCGGCGGCGGCGTGCGCGGCCGCGTCACCGTCGGAGTGCCCGGCGAGGGCGACCTCGTCGGGGAAGTGGATCCCGGCCAGGTGCAGCCCGAGCCGCCCGGTGGCGTCGAAGGCGTGCACGTCCACGCCGATGCCGGTGCGCGGCAGGGGGGCCTGGGCATGGGCCTGCGGCTGTGCCGGGGCCTGTGCCGGGGCCTGTTCCTGTTCCTGTGCCGGGGGCGGATCCTGTCGGGCGTTCGGCTCGGTCACGGTTACCGCTCCTCGGGGAGGAAACTGGCCGCCACGGCCAGATCGTGCTGGTCGGTGATCTTCATCGCGGCCCGCTCCCCGTCGATCAGGTGCACCGGGATCGACAGTTCCTCCACCAGGGAGGCATCGTCGGTGGCCGCAGTGCGCTCGTCGCCCGCGCGGTCCGCGCCGTGGGCGTGGGCCCGGTGCAGCACCTCGGCGCGGAAGGCCTGCGGAGTCTGCACCGCGCGGAGGTGGCGGCGGTCGACCACGCCGAGCGCGCGGGTGGGGTCGCGGGGGTCGACGGTGCGGATGGTGTCGGTCACCGCGACGGCCGGCACCACCGCGTCATGGCCGGAGCGGACCGCCTCGATCAGCCGGATCATCATCTCCGGGGGCGTCAGGGGCCGGGCGGCGTCATGCACCAGCACCACCGGCGTGTCCGCCCCGACGCGTCGCAGGCCGGCGGCGACCGAGGCCTGCCGGGAGGGGAAGGTGCCCTCCACCACCTGCAGGTCCATCGGCGGATCTGCGGCCCGCAGGCCGTCGGCCGCGGCGGCACGGATGTGCTCGCCGTGGCCGGCCGGGGCGGTGATCACCAGCGTGCCGACCATGCCGGTCGCCGCTATCCGCTCGGCGGCGTGGGCCACCAGGGGCCGCCCCGCCAACCACACCAGCGCTTTCGGCACCTCGGCGCCGAGCCGGTGCCCGGCTCCGGCCGCCACCAGGACGACGGCGACATCCACGTGCGGGGCGGGCGGCTGCGGGCGCCGGGTCAGGACGCCAGGACCTCGTCGAGGCGGGTCTCGGCCTGTTCCTCGTCGATCTTCTCCGCCAGGGCCAACTCGGAGACCAGGATCTGCCGGGCGCGGGCGAGCATCCGCTTCTCCCCGGCGGACAATCCCCGGTCGGCGTCGCGGCGGGACAGGTCGCGGACCACCTCGGCGACCTTGATCACGTCTCCGGAGGCGATCTTCTCCACGTTCGCCTTGTACCGGCGCGACCAGTTGGTGGGTTCCTCGGTGTACGGCGCGCGCAGCACCTCGAACACCTTCTCCAGTCCCTCGGAGTCCACCACGTCCCGGACGCCCACGAGGTCCACGTTGTCTGCCGGGACCTCGATCGTCAGGTCGCCCTGGGCCACGCGTAGCCGTAGGTAGACTTTCTCTTCCCCACGGATGATCCGCTTGGAGATTTCCTCGATGAGGGCCGCACCATGATGCGGATAGACGACGGTTTCGCCGACTGTGAAGGTCATGCAGGCACTCCCCTTTCCTGGCGCTCGAGTTTACCACGCCGTGACCTGCGCCCTCCGCGCCCGATGGGTGCCGGAGGGCTCCGCCGGGGGGTGATTCCCCACACTGCGGTGCCCGCCCCCCGCCGACTGCGGTACACCACCCCCGCCGAGGAGCCGGGGCTGCTCCGGTACCAGTAGGCTGGGGCCCAGGCATCCCGCCGCCCTACGTCGCTGAGCACTTTAAGGAGTGAGCCCGTGGCACGCAGCGAGCACCGCGCCCGCCTCCGCCGCCCCCTCATCGCCCTCACCATGGCCGCACTGTTCCTGATCAGTGCCTGTGGCGGAACGCCGACGGGTGAGACGCCGATGACGATGAACCAGTACGCGGCCGGTGACGGCGCCCGCGGCGACCTCGGCGAGCAATTGTCACTGGAGAACCTGATGGTGCTCACCGCGGAGCAGGGCGCGCCGGGTCAACTCGTGGGCGGGGTGGTGAACCACTGGGAGCGGCCGGCCGAGGTCAGTTTCGCCGCCGAGGGCATGGGCGAGACCCTCACCGCCACGGCGGCCGGGGGCGAGACGCTGCTGTTGAACCCGGACCAGGAGTCGCTGGTGTTCTCGGCCGTGCCGGTCCCGCCCGGAGCGATCCTGGACCTGCAGGTCTCCTCCCCCGAGTCCGGGTCGGTGACCATCCCGGTGCCGGTGCTCGACGGCACGATGTCCCCCTATGACGAGTTCCTGCCGGACGAACTGACCCGCTGAGTACGCGGCCTCGGGACGTGACCCCGTCCCGGCGACCCGACCCACGCCGTCGGGCTTCTCCGAGGCGGCCGTCGGGCTCATCCGTGGCGCTCACCGCGCCGCCTCAGGGCTCCGCGGCGCTGACCAGCCCCCTCAGGGCGTGACCATCTTGTAGCCCAGTCCGCGCACCGTGACCAGCAGCGTCGGGGTGGCCGGGTCGGGCTCGATCTTGGCGCGGATCCGTTTGACGTGCACATCCAGGGTCTTGGTGTCCCCGACGTAGTCGGCGCCCCAGACCCGGTCGATCAGCTGGCCCCGGGTGAGCACCCGGTCGGGGTTGCGCAGGAACAGCTCCAGCAGTTCGAACTCCCGCAACGGCATGGCGATCTCCTCCCCGCCGACGCTGACCACGTGCTGGTCGGTGTCCATCGACACCGGGCCCACCGCCAGCACCGCCGGGTCCTCCGCCGCCTCCGGGGACTCCGTGCCGCGGCGCAGCACCGCCCGGATCCGGGCGAGCAGTTCGCGGAACGAGTAGGGCTTGGTGACGTAGTCGTCCGCGCCGATCTCCAGGCCGACCACCTTGTCGATCTCGGAGTCCTTGGCCGTGAGCATGATCACCGGCACCGCGGACTTACTGCGCAGTTGTCGGCACACCTCGGTCCCCGAAAGCCCGGGGAGCATCAGGTCCAGCAGCACCAGGTCCGCCGGCTGCCGGTCGAAGGCGATGAGCCCATCACTGCCGGTGGCCACCGCTTCCACCTCGAATCCCTCACGGGTGAGTTGGTAGACCAACGAGTCGCGGTAGGACTCCTCGTCCTCCACCACCAGGATGCGCGTCACGTTTCCTCTCCTTCGTCCTTCTCCTCGGTCGAGCCCGCCCGGGTCATGTCCGGATCCACCTCCGGGATACGGAGGGTGAACGTGGACCCGCGGCCCTTGGTGGACCACACGGTGACCTCCCCGCCATGGTTGGCGGCCACGTGCTTGACGATACTCAGCCCCAGACCGGTGCCTCCGGTCTCCCTGGACCGGGCCGAGTCCACCCGGAAGAACCGCTCGAACACCCGGTCGGTGTTCTCCGGGCTGATGCCCGCACCCTGGTCCACCACCGCGATCTCCACCACGCCGTCGGCGTTGCGCACCCCGATGTTCACCGGGGACCCGGCCGGGGAGTACCGCACGGCGTTGTCCACCAGGTTCCGCACCGCGGTCACCAGCAGTCCGTGATCGCCGAACACCTGCAGTCCGCGCTCCCCGCCCACGTTGATGGGCATCTCGCGGGCCTCGGCTTCCAGCCCGGCCCGGTCCACCGCCTCGGCGACCACCGCATCGATGCTGACCTGCTGGTAATCCACCACCTTCTCCGGAGCCTGCAGGCGGGAGAGTTCGATGATCTCCTGCACCAGCGCGGACAGCCGGGAGGCCTCCTTACGCATCTGCCCGGTGAAGTGGCGCACCGCCTCGGAGTCGTCGGCGGCGTCCGCCGCGGTCTCGGCGAGCAACGCGATCGCTCCCACCGGGGTCTTCAGTTCGTGGGACACGTTCGCCACGAAGTCCCGGCGCACCTCTTCCACGCGCCGTTCGGCAGTGCGGTCATCGGCCAGCACCAGCACCCGGTCGGAAGGCAGCGGGGCCACCCGCACGTCCAGCGCCAGGATGTCCGAGCCCGGCACCTTCGACCGCGGCAGCATCAGGTGAGCGTCCTGGATATGGCCGTCCCGGCGGGCCCGGGCCACCATCTTCTCCAGTTCCAGGTGGGTCAGGGCACCGGACCGCACCAGGCCCAGGGAGTACGCCGGCGGGGTGGCGCGCAGGATCTCGTCCTCCGGCCCCAGCACCACGGACACCGACCGGAGCGCGGACAGCACGCTGGCGACGTCGTCGCCCACCTTGCGCACGCCGGACGCCTCGGAGCGGGTGCCGTCACGTCGCGCGTACCACAGCCCGCCAACCACGCCGGCGAGCACGCCCACCAGGGCGGCCACGAGCAGCCACAGACCGTCCACAATGCTCACACTATGGCCTGTACGCACCTGCGGGCGCACCGCGGGGTTCGCGGACCCTGGAGTTCACCGCGCGCACATGTTCCGTTTACCGGCGGCATGAGATCATGGCGGGATCAAGTAGTGACGTTGACCGACGACTAGGGAGTGCTCCGGACCGTGCGCGCGATCTTCGACCAGGAACTGAGCCAGGTAGGCGAGGACCTGCACCACATGGCCACCCTCGTCGCCGAAGCGATCCGCAATGCGAACGAGGCGTTGGCCAACGGTGACCTGCACCTGGCCGAGCAGGTGATCCAGGCCGACCAGAAGCTCGACGCCCTGGAGCGGGACCTGGACGAGCGGTGCATCACGCTCCTCGCGCGCCAGCAGCCCGTCGCCACCGACCTGCGCGTCGTCGTCTCCGGGCTGCGGATCAGCGCCTCGATCGAGCGGATGGGGGACCTGGCCCGGCACGTGGCCCAGGTGACCCGGCTGCGGTTCCCCGAGCAGGTCCTACCCGAATCGGCCCGGCCGTTGTTCTCCCGGTTCGCCGAGGCCTCGAACAAGGTCGCCGCGGACATCGTGGAGTTGATGCGCAGCCACGACCTGGACCTGGCCGCGAAGGTGGAACAGGACGACGACATCCTCGACGAACTCCACCGGGAGGCGTTCACCATCACCCTCGGGCCGGACTGGGACGGCACCGTCAGCCAGACCGTGGACGTGACGCTCCTGGGTCGCTTCTATGAGCGGTTCGGGGACCACGCGGTCTCGGTGGCCCACCGCATCACCTACCTGGTCACCGGGGACTTCGAGGCCGAGCACGACGGCGAGAGCCAGTAGCGCACAGCCCGGCACGACGGCGACCGGTCACCGAAGGCGACGATCGGTAGCACGGCAGCCACTCGGGCGGTGGGCTCAGGCGAGTGGCTCAGGCGGGCGGCCCGGGCAGACTGTCCCGCCGGGAGGTCAGGAACGCCACCTCGGCCGGGTTGGTCGCCACGCGGAGGGCGTCCGCGTAGGCGGCCCGTGCCTGGTGCCAGCGCCCCTGACGACGCAGCAGGTCGGCGCGGGTGGCGTGGTAGGCGTGGTAGTCACCCAGCGGCAGCGGATCGACCAGTGCCAGGGCAGCCGCCGGCCCGTGGATCTCGGCGACCGCCACGGCGCGGTTGAGCCGCACCACCGGTGAAGGGTCCAGGTGCGCCAACTGGTCGTAGAGCGCCAGCACCTGGGACCAGTCGGTGTCGGCGAAGGTGGCAGCGTCGGTGTGCACGGCGTTGATCGCGGCGAGGATCTGGTAGCGCCCCGGCGGCCGGCCGGAATCCAGGCAGGTGCGGACCAGCGCATGTCCCTCGGCGATCAACTCCTTGTCCCACCGGCCCCGATCCTGGGCATCCAACGGCACCAGCGCACCGTCGGCGGAGACGC
>CALKWS010000232.1 GCA_938004115.1 uncultured Ruaniaceae bacterium | reverse complement strand
CGTCGTCCGCCGCAGCGCCGGGTTCGGCGCCGACCCCGCTGGGGACATCCACCGCCACCACCACGGGAACCACCGGGTGGGCACCGCGGGTTGCCAGCAGGCTGCGGGTGACCTGCGCCGGCAGTCCGCGCAACGGGCCGGTGACGCCGATCCCGGCGAGGGCGTCCACCCACGCGTCGGCCCAGGCGCCCCACCGGGCGACGGTGGCGTCCACGTCCTGGCCGGGCGGGGTCAGGTCCACCAGCCTCACCCCGGCGCGCCGGGCCGTCACCAGTCCCTCGGGATGCGGGCCGGCATGGGCCAGCAGGCAGGTAACCTGCGCCCCGCGTGCCCGCAGGTCGGCGGCGGCGAACAGGCCGTCACCGCCGTTGTTCCCGCCGCCGACGAGCACCAGCACCCGCGCGCCGACCACGGGCAGGTCGTGCTCCCGAAGCAGGGCGGCGACATGGTTCGCCAGGGCGAAGGCGGCGTTGCGCATCAGCGGGCGGCCCGCGGCCAGGGCCGGGGCCTCGGCGTCCCGGACCGCCTGGGCGCCGTACCCCTCGATCATCGCTGCGCCAGGGCCATCGCCGAGGCGATCCCGGCGTCGTGGGAGATGGACAGCATCCAGTTGCGGATGCCCAGGTCCCGGGCCGCGCGGGCCACGGTACCGGTGACCTCCACCCGGGGCGGCCCCCCGGCGATGCGGTGCACGGTCACGTCCTGCCAGCTCAGGCCTGCCGGGGCGCCCATCGTCTTGGCGATCGCCTCCTTGGCCGCGAACCTGGCCGCCAGCGAGGCGTCCGGCAACTCCCGCTCGGCCGGGGTGAACAGGCGCTCGCGCAGCCCCGGCGCGCGCTGCAGGGTGTCCATGAACCGTTGCACGTCCACCACATCGATCCCCACACCCACGATCACCGCTCCTCCTTCACCCCGGGCGTTGCGGGCGGGCCGTCGGGCCCGGGACGGCCCGCGACGAACCGGGCCGCTACTCGACTGTCACCGACTTGGCCAGGTTACGCGGCTGGTCCACGTCGTACCCTTTCGCGGCGGCCAGGGCCGAGGCGAAGATCTGCAGCGGCACCACCGTCACCAGCGGCATCATCAACGTCGGTGTGCGCGGTACCCGGAAGATCACGTCGGCGATCTCGGTGACGTGCTCGTCCCCCTCCTCGGCGATCACCAGGGTGCGTGCGCCGCGGGCGCGGATCTCGGAGATGTTGGAGACCACCTTGGCGTGCAGGGTGGGCCGGCGCGGGGTGGGCACGATGACGAACACCGGCTGGCCTGGTTCGATCAGTGCTATCGGTCCGTGCTTGAGCTCCCCGGCCGCGAAGCCCTCTGCGTGGATATAGGCGAGTTCCTTGAGTTTCAGCGCCCCCTCCATCGCCACCGGGTACCCCACGTGCCGGCCCAGGAACAGCACCGAGGTCGCATCCTGCATCGACCGGGCGACGTCGCGGACCTCGTTCTCCCGGTCGATGACGGTCTGGATCTTGGCGGGGATCGCCGCGAGTTCCTCGAGGTAGCCGGCCACCTCGTCGATGTACTTGTACCCGCGCAACTGGGCCAGGTAGAGGCCGAGCAGGTAACACCCGGCGATCTGGGCCAGGAACGCCTTGGTGGAGGCCACGGCCACCTCCGGTCCGGCGTGGGTGTACAGCACCGCGTCGGCCTCCCGGGCGATGGTCGAGCCGTGGGTGTTGACGATCGCGAGCACTTTCGCGCCCTGCTCCCGCCCGTGCCGCAGCGCCATGATGGTGTCCATTGTCTCCCCGGACTGGGAGATCGCCACGATGAGCGTCTTCTCCGAGACCACCGGGTCCCGGTAGCGGAACTCGTGTGCCAGTTCCACCTCCACCGGGATGCGGCACCAGTGCTCGATGGCGTACTTGGCCACGTGCCCGGCGTAGGCGGCGGTACCGCAGGCGATCACCACGATCTTGTCCACGCTGCGCAGCAACTCGGGGCTGATCCGCATCTCATCGAGGGCGAGCTGGCCGTCCGGGCCGATCCGGGCTCGTAGGGTGTCCGCCACGGCCTGGGGCTGGTCGTGGATCTCCTTGTCCATGAAGGTGGCGAACCCGCCCTTGACCGCGGCCTCGGCGTCCCAGTCCACGGTGAAGCGGTCCGCGTCGGTGACCTCGGTGCCCTGCAGGTCGGTGATGGTGACGTCGGTGGCGGTGAGGGTGACGACCTGGTCCTGGCCCACCTCCATCGCCTCCCGGGTGGAGGTGATGAACGCCGCGACGTCCGAGCCGAGGTAGTTCGCCCCGTCCCCCAGGCCCACCACCAGCGGGGAGTTGCGCCGCGCGCCGACCACCGTGCCTGGTTCGTCGGCGTGCACCGCCAGCAGGGTGAACGCCCCCTCCAGGCGGGCGGCCACGGCGCGCATCGCCTCGGTCAGGTCACCGCTGCGGGCGTAGGCCTGTGCGAGCAGGTGGGCCGCGGCCTCGGTGTCGGTGTCGGAGGTGAAGGAGACGCCGGCGGCCTGCAGTTCGCCCTTCAGGGCGGGGAAGTTCTCGATGATGCCGTTGTGGATGACGGCGAGTTTGCCGTCCGCGGACAGGTGGGGGTGGGCGTTGGCGTCGGTGGGCGCCCCGTGCGTGGCCCAGCGGGTGTGCCCGATGCCGGCGGTGGCCGGCGGTAGCGGTTCGTCCTCGAGCGCCTCCAGGAGGTTGGCCAGTTTGCCGGCCCGTTTCGCGCTGGCCACGCCGCCGTCGCCCACCAGCGCGACGCCCGCGGAGTCGTAACCCCGGTACTCCAGCCGGCGCAACCCCTCCAGCACCACCTCCAGGGGCCGGTCATCAGCAGTCGTTGGGCCTGCGTATCCGACGATTCCGCACATGTGCGCACTTTATACGCCCGACCCGGTTGGCGATATGCGACGGCCGGCCGGTTCGAGCAGAGGGGGTAGGCGGTCCGCGCCGGGAGGTCGGGGGTCGCGGGCCGGTAGGTCGGGGGTCGCGGCCGGGAGGTCGGGGGTTGCGGGCCTGCATCGCCGTGACGGCTTCCCGCGGCGATCACGCGCACACCATGACCCGAGGGCGGGAGGCGCGCCATCCCACCACCACGAACCCGGCGGCGGCGATCAGGGCGGGTGCCGCGGCCAGCGGGGGCAGGAGGCCCAGTGACCACCGGTCGATCACGCCGCTGCCGGCGGCTGCGCCGACCGCGATACCCAGGTTCATCGCGACCGGCATCAACGAGCCCGCGGTGCGGCGATGGCCGGCGCCGGCCATCCGCATCAGCGCGGCCTGCAGCGCGGGTCCCACCGCACCGGCCACGGCCCCCCAACCGACCATCACCGCCAGATCGAAGACGGGACCCCGGCCAAGACCCGGCAGCGCGATCAGGCCGGCCGCCATCGTCAGGGCCACCAGCGCTGGTACAACGCCGGGGTAACGGTCGCTGGTGAGGCCGACCAGTGCCACGCCGGCCGCACCTGCCAGACCGAACACCAACAGCAGCACGGCGGCCGGTACCGCGCTGGGCAGGAGCAGTTCGGCGACGAACGTGAACGCGGTGAAGTGGCCGGCCATGACCAGCGCTCCCAGGGTCGCCACCAGGACCAGCGCGCGCACCATCGACGGCCCGGTACCTCGGGTGGTCCCGGCCCGTCCGTTGCCGGCCCCGGGCCGCCTGCTCGGTTCCACGTCGCCGGCCCCGGGCTGCCGCAGCACCCGGGCGACGGCCGCGGCGCCGGCCAGGGCCAACACGCCGAGCCCGGCGAAGGGCACCCGCCACCCGAACAGCCCTGCCAGCGCACTGGCGGCGGGGATAGCCGCCACCGTGCCGAGCATCCCGCCGAACAGCACGACGGCGGCGGCCCGGGCGATCCGCTGCGGTGCCACGATCGCCGCGGCATGCCCGTTGACGGTGGCCCACAACAACCCCGTAGCGCCGGCGGCGAGGAGCCGGGAGCCCATCGCGATCGCGTAGGTCGGCGCGAACGCCGTGACCAGGGTGGCGATTGCGAACACGGTCAGCGCCCAACCGATCACGACCGGGCGCGCCAGACGCGCGGTCAGGCGGGCCAGCGGGAAGGTGGCCACCACGACCACCGCCGCCCATGCCGAGACCAACAAGCCGGCGCTGGACAGGGAGACCCGCAAGTCGGCGGCCAGCGCGGGCAACACGGCAGCCGGCATCATCTCCCCGCTGACCACGATGAACGTGGTCAGGGCCATGGTCAGCAAGGCCGCCCAGGGCATCCCGCGGTCGGCGCCGCCGGGGCGCGCCGGCGGCCCGGCAGGTCCTGGACGCCGGGCACCTTTCGGCGCACCGGACCGGTCACGAACACGCCCATCGTCATCCGGACCGGCTGCACCTACCGTCACGTCCGTCGTCGCGGGTTCCTGCTTCTCGGGTGTGGCCATGACTCGGACGGTAGAGTCTGACATCAATGTCAATGTCAAGGGGGTGGGCGATGAGGATCGGGGAACTGTCCCGGCGCACCGGCGTGGCGCCCAGGTTGCTGCGCTACTACGAGCAGCAGGGTCTGCTCAGCACCGACCGTGCGCCGAACGGCTACCGCATCTACGCCGAGGACGACGTGGCGCGGGTGGAGCGGATCGCCGGCATGGTCCGCTCCGGTGTGCCCACCAAACTCGTGCGCGCCATCCTGGGCCTGGAAGGAGTGCGGGACGCCGCCGCGGTCGCCTCCTGCAGCCGGGACGTGGCCGAACAGCTCGCGGCCGAGTTGCGCGACATCGAGGCCCGGATCGAGTGCCTGAGCCAGAGCCGGGACACCATCCGGACGTTCCTTTCCCGCACCCGGCACCACCACGTCCTCGACCGGGACGCGGGACTGGCGCACAGCACGGTTGCGGGCGTGGAAGATTAGGCACGTGGAATTGACCGACTTCACCGCCATGACGACCCTCCCGGGGGAATCCGCAGCCCCCTACGTGGAGTTCGACCGTGCCAGTTGGAGCAGACTGGCCGCCTCCACCCCGCTGCCGCTGACGTCCGCGGACGTGGACAACCTGCGCGGGCTGGGCGACCCGATCGACCTGGACGAGGTGGACACCGCCTACCGCCCGTTGTCGCGGTTGCTGAACCTGTACGTGGCGGCCAGCCAGGGATTGCGCCGGGCCACCGCCACGTTCCTGGGCGAGGAGAACGGACCGACACCGTTCGTGATCGGCGTGGCCGGTTCGGTGGCCGTGGGCAAGTCCACCGCCTCCCGGGTGCTGCGGGAGATGCTGGCCCGGTGGCCGGAGACCCCGCGGGTGAAGTTGGTCACCACCGACGGGTTCTTGTACCCGAACGCCGAGTTGGAGCGGCGCGGGCTGATGGAGCGCAAGGGGTTCCCCGAGTCCTACGACCGCCGGGCGTTGCTGGACTTCCTGGCCGAGGTCAAGGGGGGCGCACCGCGGGTCACCGCACCGGTGTATGACCACCTGACCTACGACATCGTGCCGGGCGAACAGGTGGTGATCGACCGGCCCGATGTGCTCATCGTGGAGGGGTTGAACGTCCTGGCACCCGCGCGGGTGACCGCGAGCGGGGAGCCGTCCCTGGCGGTCAGCGACTTCTTCGACTTCTCCATCTACATCGACGCCGACCTCGCCCACGTGCGGGAGTGGTACGTGGAGCGCTTCGGCCGGTTGCGGCGCACCGCCTTCGCCCAGGAGGAGTCCTACTTCCACCGCTACGCGGATCTGGACGATGAGCAGGCCCGCGCCACGGCGCTGGACATCTGGACGCGGATCAACGAGCCGAACCTTATCGAGAACGTCCTGCCCACCCGGGGCCGGGCCACGCTGGTGCTGCACAAGGCCGAGGACCACCGGCTGGCGCGGATCCGGTTGCGCAAGATCTGAGGGGAGAGCGTCATGGGTCCATCCGGGCACGCCCCGAGCGGGATCGACAAGGCCGGGCGCGCCGGGGAGCCGGTGTTCCATCCGGTCACCGGCGAGGCGCCGCACCTGCCCCGCACCGCCCCGGTGACCACCGAGTACGGCGCGGTCACCGGCACCGCCGCCCCCGGGGTGCAGGTGTTCCGTGGCATCCCCTACGCCGCCGCGCCGGTGGGTGACCTCGCGTTCTCCGCGCCCGTCCGGCATCCGGGGTGGGAGGGCGTGCGCCCGGCGCTGGCGAACGGGCCCACGCCGACGCTGGGACCGATCGGGGACAACCACTCGGTGCCCGAACACCCGATCGACGGCGAGGAACGGCTGAACCTCAACATCTTCACCCCCACCACCGATCCGGCGGCGAAGTTGCCGGTGTACGTGTGGATCCACGGCGGGGGCTACGTCGGCGGCGCCCCGGGCGGGCAGTGGTTCGACGGCAGTTCCTTCGCGGCCCGCGGCATCGTGACCGTCACGATGACCTACCGGCTGGGGTTCGAGGGATACGGTCACGTGCCCGGTGCGCCGGACAACCGCGGGGTGCTCGATCAGATCGCGGCCCTGGAATGGGTGCAGCGCAACATCGCGAACTTCGGCGGGGATGCCGGCCGAGTCACCCTGGGCGGGCAGAGCGCCGGCGCCGGATCGGTCCTGGCCCTGCTCGCCAGCCCGGCGACCAAGGATCTGTTCGCCCGCGCGATCAGCCACTCCGCCCCGATGCCGGATATCCACCCCGATCACGCCGAGGCCCTCGGCAGGGACCTGGCGAAGACGGCTGGCATCGAGCACACCGTGGCCGGCTGGTCGCAGCTGTCCCGGGCACAGGTGGTAGCAGCCGAGCGCAGCGTGGCGGGCACCAGTCTGTGGGACGGGCTGCGACACCTCAGCAGGCTCCTGCGGGAGCGGGAACCGGTCACCTGGTTCGGGCCGGTGCTGGGCACCGAGCTACTGGGGGAGGACATCCTCGCCGACATCGGCTCGGCCGACCGTCCGTTGCTGCTGGGAGCCACCAGCCACGAGTTCAACCAGGTCGCCGCGCAATTGCAGCAGACGATGTCCCGCGCACTGACCCCGGGGGTGCTCCGTGGTCTGGGGATGCCCGCGGTGCGGGCCCGGGCGTACCCGGCGGCGTACCCCGACTTCGACGGGACTCAGCTGGTGGGCCAGGCGATCACCGACCGGCTGTTCCGCTACCCGGTGGTGCAGGTGGGCGCGGCGCGGGATGGCGGGCGGGCACCGACCTGGGCGTGGGACTTCCGGTGGCGCTCCTCGGCCACCGGTATGGCCACCCACTGCCTGGATCTGCCGTTCGCGTGGAACACGCTCTCGGCCGAGCGCGTCGCCCGCAGCGCGGGGGACGATCCACCGGCAGCACTGGCCGCGCAGATGCACGAGGCCATCTGCCGGTTCGTCACCACCGGGGAGCCGGGTTGGGCCCCGTACACCACCGCCAGCCCGGTGGCCCGGGTGTTCGACGAGGAGTCATGGACGGGCCGGGACCCGTACCGCTTCGAACGGATCGCGGTTCAGGTGGAACGCCGCCGCTGACCCCCGGCCACCGCTGACCCCCGGCCGCCGCTGCCCCAGTGAGCGGGCTCCTGGGCGGTCAGTGCTGGGCCGTCAGTCTTGGGCCGGTCAGGGGTGGTTGCCCTGCGCCTGGGCGGCGGCCAGCACCGGCTCGGCCGGGACCAACTCGGACGGGAGCGGCTCAGCCGGCTTGGGGAAGAATCTGCGCATCACCAGATCGATCAGCGACCCGAGGGCCACGCCGAGCACCACCCCGACGAGCACCCCGAGCAGGGGCCGGCCGTCGAGCAGGGCGCCGGCGCCGACCCCTAACAGCACCGAGTAGATCGACCACATCACCGCAGCCACCGCGGCGTAACCCATGAACCGCCGGCGACCGAATCCCAACGCACCGGCGCTGAGGGTCACCGCGACCCGGCCGATCGGGATGTACCGCGCCGCCAGGATGAACGTGCCGCCGCGTTGGTGGATCGCCTGTTCGGCCCAGGCTAACGTCCGCGCGCCGCGCGGGCCGCGGAAGATCCGCAACCGATGCACGTTCACCTTCGTGCCGATGGTGTACGCGAGCACGTCACCACCGAAGGCCCCCGCCGCTGCCGCCGGGACGAGCCACCACAGGCTATGCCCCTCACCCTGGGCCGCCAGCGCCGCCATCGCGATCACCACCGACTCGCTCGGTACCGGCGGGAAGATGCCGTCGATCACGATGAACAGCACGAGCAACACTAACGACCACGGTGAAGACGCACCGTCCACGATCAAGTCAACCACTCACACTCCCGCCGGTGGGGTCACCGGCCCTGAGCGTACGACGGGAATGGACCGCCGCGCTATCGGATCGTGCGAACTCGGATCCGTCTACCCGGCCGGGCGCCGGCGGCTACGGCGCGATGGGCGCGCCGGACACGGCGCCGTGCTCACCCCAGGGAAAGCCGCTCACGCACCACCGCGGCCAGCCGGTCGGCCTCGTCCTCGGCCTGCTCCTGCGCGCGGGCCTCGACCATCACCCGTACCAGGGGCTCGGTGCCGGAGGGGCGCAGCAGCACCCGGCCGGAGTCGCCCAGCCGCTGCTCGGCCTCCCGCACCGCTCGCTGCAGGTCCGGGTCGGAGCCCACCTTGGCCTTGTCCACCCCGCCGACGTTCACCAGCACCTGCGGAAGCCGCGGGATCTTGGCGGCCAGCTCGGCCAGGGTGCTGCCGGTCTGGGCCACGCGGGCAGCCAGGTGCAGTGCGGTCAGCACACCGTCCCCGGTGGTGGCGTGGTCGGAGAGCACCAGGTGCCCGGACTGCTCTCCGCCCAGGTTGTAGCCCTCGGCGCGCATCCGCTCCAGCACGTACCGGTCCCCCACGGCCGTCTGGACGGTGGTGATCCCGGCGTCCTGCATCGCCAGCAGCAGCCCGAGGTTGCTCATCACGGTCACCACGAGGGTGTCCCGGGCCAGGTCGCCCGACTCCTTCATCGCCTGGGCGAGGATGCCCATGATCTGGTCGCCATCCACCAGCGCTCCGGTGTGGTCGACCGCCAGGCACCGGTCGGCGTCACCGTCGAAGGCCACACCGAGGTGAGCCTGGGAGGCCACGGTGACGGCCTGCAGTTGCTCGGGGTGGGTGGATCCGCACTGGTCGTTGATGTTGCGCCCGTCCGGCGAAGCGTTGACGACCACCACCTCGGCGCCGGCCGCCCGTAGCGCCTGCGGGCCCACCACGCTGGCGGCGCCGTTGGCGCAGTCGACCGCGATGCGCAACCCCTCCAGAGGTGTGGTGATCGTGCCCAGCAGGTGCTCCACGTACCGGTCCGCCCCCAGTCCCCGGTCCATCTCGATCCGTCCCACATCCGCACCGGTGGGCAGGGCGGGCTCGCGCTGGAGCATCGCTTCGATCTCATCCTCGACGGCGTCGTCGAGTTTGTACCCCCCGCGGGCGAAGAACTTGATGCCGTTGTCCGCCATCGGGTTGTGGGAGGCGGAGATCATCACCGCCAGGTCGGCGTCCTCTTCCACCGTCAGGTGCGCCACCGCCGGCGTGGGCAGCACGCCCAGGTCCTCCACGTCCACACCCGCGCTGGAGAGCCCGGCCATCGTGGCCGCGGCGAGGAACTGCCCGGAGATCCGTGGGTCGCGGCCGACGATCGCCTTCGGCCGATGATCATCGAACTCCTCGCGCGCGGTGAGCACCGAGGCGGCTGCGATGCCCAGCCGCAACGCAAGTTCCGCCGTGATCTCCCGGTTCGCCAGCCCTCGCACCCCATCGGTGCCGAAGAGTCGCGCCATGACCGTTTCCTTCCGCTACCAGAACTGGTTCCGGACGCTGACCACACCGGCGGCCATGGTCCGTACAGACGATCGGCTCCGGCAGAGCGCGGTCTGCCGGAGCCGACGATGCCATATCCTGCGGCACCTGTGCCGTGGGATCGGGCCGATCAGCGCTTGGAGTACTGCGGGGCCTTCCGGGCCTTCTTCAGACCGGCCTTCTTCCGCTCGATCACCCGTGCGTCACGGGTGAGGAAGCCGGCCTTCTTCAGCACCGGGCGGTTCACGTCCGGGTCGATCTCGTTCAGTGCCCGGGCGATCGCCAGACGCAGCGCACCGGCCTGGCCGGAACTTCCGCCGCCGTCGATGCGGGCCACGATGTCGAAGCGTCCCTGCACGTCCACCGCCACCAGCGGGGAGTTGACCAGTTGCTGGTGCAACTTGTTCGGGAAGTACTCCTCCAGGCTGCGGCCGTTGATCGTCCAGGTGCCCTCACCGGGGATCAGGCGCACCCGGGCCACGGCCTGCTTGCGCCGGCCCATCGCCGCTCCCGGAGCAGTGCGGGAGGCGCCCTGGCCGGTGGGTGCAGCGGACTCGGTGGTGTACTCGCTCGGGGCGTCCTCGAGTTCGGTCACTGCGGTGTTCTCGGTCACTGATTCTCCTCAGTCTTCGATGGCCACGCCGGACGGCGTTACTGCGCCACCTGGGTGATCTCGAAAGTCTGGGGCTTCTGGGCGGCGTGGGGGTGGTCCGCGCCGCGGTACACCTTGAGCTTGCGGAACTGCGCCCGCCCGAGGCTGTTCTTGGGCAGCATCCCGCGGATCGCGTTCTCCACGGCGCGCTCCGGACGCTTCTCCAGCAGCTCGGCGTAACTCTGCGCACGCAGACCGCCCGGGTACCCGGAGTGGCGGTAGGCGACCTTGCGGTCCCGCTTGTCGCTGGTCAGGGCGACCTTGTCAGCGTTGATCACGATGACGAAGTCCCCCCCGTCCAGGTGCGGGGCGAAGGTCGGCTTGTGCTTGCCGCGCAGCAGCGCGGCAGCGTGGGTAGCGAGCCGGCCAAGGACGACGTCGGTAGCGTCAATGACGTACCAGGCGCGCTCGATCTCGCCTGCTTTAGGACTGTACGTACGCACGGTGTTGAGGCCTTCGTTCTGGTTACGGGTGCGGCTGGTTGTCCCGGGCGCTCCTGCCCATCGTGATGAGCGCACACCCGGACCCCCGAACCGGTGGTCGGTCGTGGGCGTCAATCGCATGCACAGGTGGTGAGTGGGAGGCACCGACCGGCAGCACGGACGCACAACAACACGTCACTGTACTGCCCGAGCCGCCCCGCGGTCAAAGGCGGAGGGCGCGTACGCCCGCTGCGGGTGAGCGATATTGCTCACGTTCTCCAGGACCCGCCGTCGGGCCGGCCCCTCCCGTGCACCCTACCGCCGGTGATCGGACTTGCTGCGGATGCGCGGGCGTTCGTGCGGTGGCCTTGCTGCGGATGCGCGGCGGTTCCTGCGGTGCCACCGTAGAGGTCATGGATCCGAGCACTCCCCCGCCAGAAGACATCACGCCCGAGGAACCGAGCGCGGATGAATTGGCCAGCGCCGATCAGATCTCGCACCTGCCCCGCTCCGACACCACACTGTCGCCCGAGGATCCCCCCGGCGGTGAGGCGACGCCGCAGGGCGACGACACCGGCGAGGCCGAACCGG